>JAYEGI010000257.1:0-1812 GCA_034659035.1 Methanobacteriota archaeon | reverse complement strand
GATTCAGGGCAGATCCCGCGGTGGATGGAATCGAAGTGGGAGTCGTAAGAAGATTTCACTTTCACCCCGCTCTTGGATTACTGATTTATATATGTGGGCTGATGTGTGTATCAAGGACTTGCACAGCCCTACACGATTCTGGGCGGACCTGCAGATTCGTCCCCTCTTTTTCTTTTTTTGATTTTTTGTTTGGGTCAGGTCTTTGGATTCGAGATTCTATAACGCATATAAATTATTATTAATAGAATTATCACACAGATTATCCCGGCTGGTATCCTGAAATTCTTTATCGGTTCTTCAAAATAAAGACTCATCGATATTGCAGTGATAACACCGGTTACTATGGCGCCGATAGCGCCAAGGACATAATCCCACAACGAGATAGTTTTCCGTTTTTCCGGTAGTGATTCGTTGCCCGTGTCGATATTGATGGTGGCGTTGTCGCCTATGTCACCGGAGACTATAACTCCGCCATCTTTTGCAATATCGCCACCAGGCGATTCTATGGTTGGTATTTGTCTTTCAGTCACGTTTCCAGCCTCATCCCAAACCAATATCTTGATCATGTTTCTGAGTCCGACCCCTGCAATCTCGTCGAGGGCATCGAAAACATTATTTGCCGCATCAACTGCACCTCCGGGATCGAATCCTTTGGCGTTCTTTAGATTATCTGCAACACGCCTCAATATTTCGTTTACCTGATCCAGGACATCTGTTCCAAGTTCATTCGATATGCTCTGGTAGCACTCCTCTGCTAATCTAATCTCAGAAACCGCATCCGTGATTTTTCGATTGCTCTCTTCCATGTAGCCGTCCCGAATCAATCCGAGTGCCTTGTAGAGGTGCCTGCACCCATCGCATGTCTTGCTGCTGTAAGCACCAGTTTCCCCCAGACTTCCGAAACTCTCCGATGCCTCGCCGAGGTAGTTGATCGCCCGATCGAGCAGGCGATCCCGTTTTTCTGCATCTTTCTTGTGCAGATCGATCTCTCTCACACACCGCTTCGCCTTATGGCTTGCGATTGCGCCCTTGAGTCTGATCGTATCAGCGCCATCTGCAAACTCAAGCGCTGCTATCATCTCCGCAATTGCGCTGTCGAGCAGTTCTATCGCCTTGCCCGCATCCTCTGCTGTGATGTTCTGCACCGAATACGAAAGTCCCCGCGTGAGATGCGCATCCATCAGAAGTGAGCGTGGCATTCTGGAAAGCGGCAGTCCGTGCGTCTCTTCGTATCTCTCTCCTGCTTCGCGATACAATTCCACCGCATCAGAGACGAGTTCCTTACGATCTGCACCGGATGATGTGAGCTTTGCCTCATGTTTCTTCTGGTCCGCGACCATGCGCAGAGAGACTGCGAGCCAGTTGAGCGCGTTCGGGTAATGCGGGCGGGAGTCCAGGTGAATCTTCTTGATCGCTTCTTCGAGGTTTTTTTTCGCCTTGGCAAGGTCAGATCGATCGAGATATCCCTTTCCGATATTCGCAAGTGTTAGTCCTACGCCGTGCCGATCCCCGAGAGCCTCAGAAATCTCCATGTCTTTCTCGTAGTACTTGATAGCAAGGTTCCACTCGCCTTTGCGAAAGTACACGGATCCGAGATTGTTGTAGGTCTGGGCGAGCCCGTGTTGATCTCCGAGAGTCTCAAAAATCTCCATACTAGTCTCGCAGTACTCGGTAGCAAGATCCCACTCGCCTCTTCTGTAATGCAGTATCCCAAGCTGCCCCAATACCTTTGCAGCCTCTTTTTCATCACCCCGCTCCTGAAATTCTGCTAACGCTTTTTCGTGAGCCTGTATCTCTTCATCCGAGATCTTC
>JAYEGI010000256.1:0-1816 GCA_034659035.1 Methanobacteriota archaeon | reverse complement strand
CCCTGATTATCCCACTAGGTCAACCCTTCCGCTGTTCCGGAACATAGCGCATTTTGCGCCTGATCTCTCGCAGAAACTCCCGATGCAGTGCTGCAATCAGGTTTGCGATCAAGCCAAAGATGAATAGTTGAATTCCGATGGTGATAAGGAGCGTCGAAAAAATCGTGAGCGGGACATGTGTGGTACGATGTAGCCATTCATTCACCACATAGATGCCGATTCCGACACCGAAAAGCATGAAGATCGCTCCGAACACTCCGAAGTAAAACATGGGATTGTACAGTTTCGCAAGTTTGTATATGGTCATTCCGATCTTTGCTCCGTCCTTTAAGGGGTTCAGTTTTGTTGGCGCACCCTTGCGCCTTGGCAGATATGTAATCGGTACCTCTGCAATCCTTAAATCTTTCTTGACACACTCGACCGTGATCTCGGTCTCGATCTCAAATCCGGTTTTGTTCAGTTCAATCTCTTTATATGCTTTCTTATTAAAAGCACGGTAACCGGATAGGATATCGTTGAGCCAGCCCCCATAGATGATGCCGAACATCTTGTTCAGAATCTTGTTCCCGACCAGATTCAGTCTGGTAAACGCGCCCCGCGAGAAATTGGCGAACCTATTCCCGATTACGTGATCCGCCTCGCCACTTAGTACCGGCGCAAGCACCACATCGACATCATCTGGCAGGTATGTGCCATCGCCATCTATCATCACAAGGTATTCACTTTCGATAGTGACAAACGCCTGCTGGATTGCCTGCCCCTTCCCTTTTCCGGTCTGAGTGATGACCTCTGCGCCCGCGCCGGCAGCGAGTTCGCGAGTATCATCGGTGCTATGCCCATCGATCACCAGCACCTGATAGCCGTCTGCCAGAAATTTCGTTACGATGTCAGCGATCGTCTCTGCCTCGTTAAGTGTGGGTACTAGCACGCAGACATTGTTTTTCATGTTACGTTATCTCTATCCGAGTCATGGCATCCCCGGTCCGCTTGAGCACGACCTCAAGAACACCGTTACGATAGCTGGCAGTGGCGCTCGACGGATCAACGCGTGCCGGAAGCTCGATCGTCTCTACAAATTCACGTTCTTCGATGAGTACCTGTATCCTGAGTGTATTTTCGGTGGCATCCATCGATACATCTCCCTTGTCGACGCCGGGCAGTTCGGCAACCACCTGCACGCAATCATCGGTTTCGAAGAGTTCCAGCAATGGTTTGTTCCCCACAGGGACCTGATCATCGATCATCGGGCGGCTTCCAAACTCAAAAATCTCGGGCGCCTCCCCGGGACGCTTTGTTACGGAAAACCCATACACCATCGGGACGGTATCACCAATCTCGTCGATACGATCGATCAGATCGTCAAGCATATCCTCGAAAACGTCGAAATCGATGGGTGCATCGTCATAATTTTTCCTTTTTCTCATGGTGTTGTTCCTCATGACGTATTTGGGTGCTACCATAAAAAAGTTACTGTTTGACCGGCTTTGGGACGAAATTCATGAACCTGCATATCTGCGCCAGTGCGGTACCACGTCACCCATACTCTCAGGTACCCCACTCTTCGAATATTGGGCCCCACAAGCTCAGAGCTGCGTCTCAGTCTCCTTCATGTGTGTTGTTAAGCACCCATGAGATCCACCTGTGCGCTTAAGCATCTCCCTACTATCTTTACCCAAGCGTACTTACTCGAGTATCGTGGGGGTGCCCACATATAAAACCACGAGATTACAGAATCTTTTTATTCTTGGAAGGGGTCAATAGATCGTACCCCATTTCATTTGACAAATAAAGGGTCAATACATCGTACACTCTTTTG
>JAYEGI010000255.1:7027-8172 GCA_034659035.1 Methanobacteriota archaeon | reverse complement strand
ATGAGTATGTGAGAATAACACCAGACGTGACATATCTCGTTAAGGAGAACATTCTCTTTGCTGATCCTGCAAACAGCATCCTGAAACCGCAGTCGAGGCTGAATCTACTTGCGATACGAGAAATACTACGCAGGGGTGACTAAAATATGCATGGAAGTGTGGTGGCTCATGGGATGCTGTCCTTGATAGCGTCTCGCGGGCGTGCAGACAATCGCGTCTTCTTGCGGGCGAGGCAGACTGTGACATGACCCGCCTGCTACTGATGGCGGTCGTGGCGGTGCTTGCCGCGGCGGCGTTGGCTATTATATATAGAACAGGGATGCTGACTTCGCAATCGCAATAAGGACGATTGTGCTTGTCCGAGATCGGATGCTAATCCAGGTACGGGCTGGAATCGTTGCTGACTCGGATCCAACGTACGAATATCTGGAGACCGAGCGCAAGATGGCTGCGATGATGAAGGTGATCGAATGAAGATACTGTTCGTGAATAACAAGGACTCATTTGTCTGGAATCTCGTCGAGTATGTCTCGATCTTCGAGCCGGATACCGTGGTCGTTCCGAACACGATAACGCTTGACGAGGTCAGGAGAATCGACCCTGCCGGGATCGTGATCTCGCCTGGTCCTGGAAATCCGAACGACCCCCGTGATATCGGATCGTGCATCGAGATCATCCGTGCGTGTGAGGTTCCCTTGCGCGGCGTCTGCCTGGGATGTCAGGCGATCAATGTCGCGTTTGGGGGCACGGTCGGGCACGCGTCTGTTGGTCCGGTTCACGGGAAGGCGTCCGAGATTTATCATGATGGGGGCGGGATCTACGCGGGTCTTTCTAATCCGTTTACTGGCGGCAGGTACCATTCGCTTGCCGTGGACATGGTGTCGCCTGATCTCGAGGTTGTGGCACACAGTCCCGATGGCGTCGTCATGGGGATCCGGCACAAGCGGCGTCCGATCGAGGGCGTGCAGTTCCATCCTGAGTCCGTGCTGACACCGGGGTGGCGGGGATGATCAAGCGGCGGGTTTCGGCGGTCCGGGGTTCCTGATTCGAACGCCATGAGGTGACAGCCCCTGCCCGGCAAGACCTGACAAAGTGCAAGACCTGACAAAGTGCAAGACCTGACAAAGTGCAAGACCTGACAAAGT
>JAYEGI010000255.1:0-6927 GCA_034659035.1 Methanobacteriota archaeon | reverse complement strand
GCAAGACCTGACAAAGTGCAAGACCTGACAAAGTGCAAGACCTGACAAAGTGCAAGACCTGACAAAGTATATGTAGAGTTCATGGCAATTATATATCGATGCTCGACAGAGATGAGGGAACCATTGCGGTCAGACTGGCGCGGTCAGCGATAAAAGCCCACCTTTCGAGAGAAGTCGTGGAAACCGGCGATCTGCCAGAGGTGTTTGGAGAGAAGCGAGGCGTATTTGTCACTCTACACAAGAACGGAGACCTTCGCGGCTGCATCGGATACCCGAATCCGGTCATGCATCTTAAGGATGCGATTCTCGACTCTGCCGTGAGTGCTGCGGTGCGTGACCCGAGATTTCCACCTGTCAGGTACGAGGAGATGGAAGAGATCGTCGTGGAGGTGACGATACTCACACCTCCTGTAAAGATCGATGCAATGCCCCCGGATCTGCCGGAGCATGTCGAAGTCGGAAGACACGGGCTCATCGTTAGAAAGGGCGTTTATCAGGGGCTGCTGCTGCCACAGGTGGCGACAGAATGGGGCTTTGACGCGGAGGAGTTTCTCAGCCAGACCTGCGTGAAGGCAGGGCTGCTTCCTGATGCGTGGCTCACCGGCGCGGTGGTGTATTCATTCGAGGGGCAGATCTTTACTGAACTCGAACCGGATGGTGAGGTCGTTAGCAAGGATTAGGATCGTTATGGGGAGTGCAGGAGCTGCCAAACTTGGGGCGAAGGCGGAATTCCAAAGATCCCTGCCCTGACTGCATCCGCAATTCTAACCGTGTTATCTGTGACTCCGCGAGACCAATATAACTTTATGGGCAGTTTTAAGTGAAGTATAGGTTAAAGTGGCTACATGAGCGTTGTGCTAGTGTATAACGTTTAACTTTGAAATGGAGGAAATTATGACAAGCATACGTAGTGTATTTGGTCTGAGCGTTGACGCAGATGGTATATTTGATGCATCAGTCAATGCTCACACACTTTCATCCAGACGTGGGGTCCGTAATATCGGGGATGATCATACCCTGAAACTCTATTCCGGAGGCTACATCGAGATCGGACGTAGTAGAGATCTGGACACCCTCGACGCATTCACAATAGAGGCAACGGTTGCTCCAGTGAGGATGGGTGACCGTCAGAATATCATAGAGGCGCAGACCCCGCCCATTGCTCTATTCATTGAGAGGGGTGGTAAACTTATCGGATCAGTCCACACGGCTTCTGGCTGGGAGTCTGTTGATAGTGGCAACAGTAAGATCCGTACAGGACGTCCCAATGTGGTGCGTTTCACCCGCGACAAGGGTGGCGCCCTTCGACTCGAGATCAATGGCCGCAAGAGCGGTGAGCGGCAGGTCAGAGGCAGTCTTACTCGTGTGGGCGATGCCGGCTTCGCGATTGGCGCTGGAATAGGTGGGAGATCTTACCACTTCCAGGGTAATATCTCCAAGGTACGGATCCGCACAGGAGCTGTAACTTTTAAGGATGTCAGAAAACAGCGAGTCAAAGCCAGAAAGTTGACATACCAGATAAAGCAGTTGGCTCACATTCAGAATATCCATAAGCTCTATGTTGAGCCGGATCCTGATGTCAGTGAAGCTTGCTTGCAGCCCATCAAAAGCATCCTCAGCGCTGTTGGGGTGGAGGATATCTCCAATCTCTCAACCCTTGAGATCAAGGAGAATACGGTGATGGCACCCGGCAAGGTCATAGTGGCGCCGAAGAAAGTCTTAACGGCTACTGTCAATTGGGCTGGGCTTGCGGCTCGCATCGCCAGTGAGTCGACCGGAGCCACACGGAAATTGATGGCTGCACACTTAGTCAACCGGAACAGTGCCGCACTGCTGAAAAGCGAGACCGGCACCTCTGGCACCGTCAGTTCGGCTCGTACCGTGCGCTCCACCTCGCATATACGAGCAGATCCGGTCAACATTAGTCGTGCCAATCTTACGAGAGGTACTCTGCCGCGTATGTCACGCGCCGAGACGACTACTTTTCGAGGCAGTAGTGTGCTTGCGAGAGTTGAGAGCGTAAGCAATATTTCGGAGATGGTCAGGTTTGATGCCGGCAACATCAAACTCGCAGACTCGAGTCTAATTCCCCATCTGGAGGCTGTTAACCCGTCCGCATGGCCAAGTATAGCAGCCCCCACTCCAGTCGTGATGTCGCTCACAACAATCCCTGTTAATAGCGCGGTGATAATTGCGGGTACATTCGACCTGAGAAACAAGCAGCTCCTGATCGAGCCTACGGTTGAGAAGCTCTACATCATCGCGGAGAGGCTTGTCTGCGGACCGAACGCGAAGATCATGTGGCGTCGTCCGGGCGGATCGACCCCGGGACGCGCGTCCGATCCCGACAAGAACGGCAGGACATGGTCTGGAGTTCACACTTATTCCAACTCTCGCGATGGTCTGCCCGGCGGCGACGGTATAGATGGGGATCTGGGTATAGACGGCGCGAGAGGTATCAATGCACCCAAACTTGAGATATGGGCTAAGCATATAGATGCGATGCCGAACATCGATCTGAATGGAGAGGGTGGCATTCGTGGTGGCAAGGGGCAGCGCGGCGGGCATGGTGGCAACGGTGCCGATGGTCATCTCGGCAGGACAAAAACATTCTTCAAAACATGGTGTAGCTCACAGGGTGGAGACGGGGGAGACGGGGGAGACGGAGGAGATGGCGGTCGTGGAGGAAGGGGTGGCAACGGCGGACACGGCGGTGATATCACCATTGGTGTGCTCGAGGACACCATGGCGGATACGGTAACTGCGCAGTCCTTCAGGATCAAGAATCAGGGTGGGCAGAAAGGACGCGGCAGCGACGGTGGTGATGGCGGTCGTGGAGGAAGTGGTGGCAGGGCCGGCAACGGCAAGTACTGTCATGGCGCGAAGAATGGTCATGGCGGTGCCCGGGGTCAACGAGGCAGAATCGGGTTCGATGGTATGAGCACTGGTAACGACGCGATGAATAGTTTTCTCGAGTTCACAGAGGATGCCTGGAACAATCTGCTGACCCGTCCATGGGTAACTGAACTGACACCAACCCACGCCTTTCCGGGGATGGTAGTCATCATCAAGGGCAGCCGCTTCACCAATCAAGATCGCGTTCTTGTTGGCGGACATGCACTGATCCCGAGGATTCGTGCCGACGAAAGTCTCGAGGTTACACTTCCCCTTAACATATCGGGCGGCAAAAAGACTCTACTCGTACGTCAGCATGATGGCACGGAAAGCAACCGCTTAAGCATCTGGATTAAGCCGCAACTCTTAACCGTTCCTACCGAATTATCTCCTGGTGCACAGGTGGCGCTGATCGGCAGGGCTTTCGTGAACCACGCGTCAGTACTGGTCGATGGTGTGGCGATTCCCGCACAGGTCAGCTCTAACACGTATCTGAACTTTAACATGCCAGGCACCGGTGGCAGTGGCAGTTCCGAGCATGCGGTGACCCTTGCAGTGCGTAACCCTGATGGCATGGTCAGTAACGAAGAGACGGCTCACATACCACAAATTCGTGAGATCGGTTTTAAGATCGGGGTTCACGACTTCTCGTTTGACAATTTCAGCCGGGGTTCACCATCATGGAGTACATACAAGGACACCTTCGGAGCTACCGAGATCTGGCACGAGCAGTTGGACCCGCTCTTCGGTCACCCGATTCTGACAGCCGCTTTCTACGGTTTCTATCACTATTTCCTCAAAGGTACGGACAGAGGGGGTCTTGCAACCGGTTTCTGTACCTCAATGTCAGCCGTTGCACTCGACGAGTTCTGGACAGGAAGTACCAATACACATAGTAGATACCATCTGGACAGTGCCACTCGTAAGCGCTTCACAGCCATTCATGGAAAGCTGCTCAGCAGGGAAACACTCCTTACTATGCACGACCAGAGCCGTCAGGAAACAGCTCGGGTCGAGCAGACTTTCCGCGAGATTGAGAGTCGCTTCCGTGAAGGGTGCGACCGTGAGTCGGCTCCGTTACTCTTCTTCATCCCCTCCGGCGCGGTGTGGGACTCGGGTTATATCGATAAGCTCGGCTCGACCCACTGTATTGTGCCAATCCGCATCGTCTATCCACCGGGTCACGACGGACACGACCCGAATGGGGTGAAGATGTACTGCTGGGACTGCAACCACCCACCCGAGGCGGATACAGCGAGCAACAAAGTCTCGGAGAACTGCCGGCTCGAGTTCCGGCGCACCGGTGGAGAGATTCGTTTCGACTACTATGGCGGTGGCGCGACTACACACTTCAAGAGCGAGGACGATATAACGTTGGGAACTATGAGTAACGGCAAGTATCTTCTCTCGGACCACGATCTGCCGTTCAGTGGGCCGTTTGGACTGACCTCCTTTATCATCGATTTCCTGCTCTCGCCGGCGGAACTGCAGGTTGTTGATGAAACTGGGATGCGAACAGGTCATTTCGGCACGCAGATTCTCTCAGAGATTCCGGACAGTCATCCCTGCTTCCTTGCCAGGGGCACCTTCATGCTGCCCGCGAACAGAGCGCTAACCCGACGAATAATCGGAAAAGGGACTGGAAAGTATACTTTCAATTCCATCACTCCCGATAACACGTCGATCGCGCTGGAGGATGTGGCTACGGCAATAGGTCAGGAGGATGTCCTAGCGGTCAACGCGGACGGTACACAGATCCGTTTCACCCCGGCAGTGGAGAAGCCTTTCACGCTCACTCTCGGACGGCAGGTCGATCAGCATGTCAGGGGAATCGCAGTCGGCGGACTGGCAGGTGGACCGGTTGCGGACGTGGATATTACCCTCTCCCCGGACCTTTCAATCGTCCGAGTCGGAAACCGGAGCAGAGAAAATACTGTTGGTGTTCGTGTATTCGATATCGATAGCAAGACGCGGGCACACACGAAACTGGATCGAACCGGAGTCCGCTTACCCACCAACCATGATCTCGTGGTAGCCGTAACGGATTGGGTAGATATGGAGATGGCAGTTAGGGCCGTACCGTTTGAATAGGAACTGTACGAGGAAAGGTTGAGGTAAGCGCGTCCTTAAGCGCGCCTCCCTCAACTTTTGATGATCCATGCTTAACCGGTGGCAGATTGTGAGTCTTTTATTATTTTCTGTGAACGTCGGATTGTCTTACGCAACCACAATTACCAGAATGGATCACTATCAATCTTAAAAGTCGTTTACACCGCTAATCTGTGTCCATCTGTGTTAATCTGTGGCTGATACTGTTTTAGCCACAGATCTCCAGATTGTTCAGAGAAGTTATATGATGTACTCATATAGAACCCCTCATGAACAAACTCCTGTTTTCAGGGCTTGCTCTGTTTGGGATCGGGGTACTGATCCTTGCATCATACGGGATTTACCAGATCGCGGGATCGGATCTCCCACCCATCATCAGGATTGCACTCGTGCTCATCGTTATCGGACTTGGGCTTGCGCTCATATATGTGATATGCGATAGACTGAGAGCGATCAAGGAGGAAGGAATATGATCGTTGTAACAACCGAGACAATTGTGGGAAAGAAGATTGCAGAGACGCTTGGTCTCGTAAATGGGAATGTAATCCGTGCAAAACACATCGGCAAAGACATCACGGCAGCACTCAGGCACGTGGTCGGTGGCGAGATCAAGGAATACACCGAGATGATGAACGACTCAAGAAATATCGCATTCAAGCGCATGATCGAGGATGCAGAGGGACTTGATGCGGATGCAATCGTGGGCGTGAGGTTCACAACCTCGATGGTCATGACAGGGGCATCCGAGATACTGGTCTACGGAACCGCTGTTAAACTGGAGGGATGACCGATCATGTCAGGAAGGTTCGGATTTCCGGTATTCACCGTTGCTCTGCTACTGATTGGGGGGATTGTTCGGCTGCTGGAAGTAAATGGCATGACCCCATTTGGTATCCCGTGGCTCCCTATAATCGTGATCATTGCGGCGGTCCTGCTAGCAGGGGCTTTAATATTTGGCAGAAACAGGGACCGACCCGGTTTTTGTCCGTTCAGTGCAATATGTCCCTTCAATAACTTCTGTCCATTCGGGCATGAAAGGTAAGAGTTTACATATCAGGAACGTAAGAGATGTTACAGGTGAGATGAATGACACTCGACGATACTGATAGAGAAATTCTCGCAATACTGGAGCAGGATGATACGACTCCGAGTGCAACGCTCGCAGAGAAACTCGGCATCACTGAAGGAGAAGTGGAAGAGCGGATCGGCAGACTCGCTGACACCAGAACAAAGATACTGGTCGTTGATGATGAGCCAGACACATTACTCCCGCTGACCCGGGCGCTTGAGGCGGACAACTACGCAGTGGTGGGCGCGGTCGATGGCGCGGAGGCGCTTCTGAAGGTTAGCAATGAGACGCCTGACCTGATTCTCCTCGATCTGATGCTGCCGAAACTGAATGGGTATGAGGTCTGCATGAGGTTAAAGGAGGATCTGGCAACGAGGCACATCCCGGTCATTATGCTAAGCGCGAAAGGCGAGATCAAGGATAAGGTGCTGGGCATCGAGATCGGCGCGGAGGATTACGTCACGAAACCATTCGATCTGCTGGAACTAAAAGCGCGGATAAGGGCGCTGCTTCGAAGGACTGGTGTGTAAAGACCATTTCACTATTCCTGAATAGTGATCCGGGTAATCGTGACATTATCTGTGGGTCTGTTTCTCGAGTCTGTCTCTACCTCTGCAATCGCACGCACAACATCCATTCCGTTGAGCACCCTGCCAAATACTGCATACTGCCCATCGAGTTGGTGTTGCGCCCCCTCACAGATATAGAACTGGCTGGATGCACTGTCCGGATTCTGTGATCGCGCCATGGCAACCGCACCATCGACATGAGTCAGCTCGGGATTAGTCTCCAGCTTAATCGTATTGCCAGAGCCGCCTGTGCCATCGCCTTTCGGATCTCCGCCCTGAATCATG
>JAYEGI010000254.1:3209-8192 GCA_034659035.1 Methanobacteriota archaeon | reverse complement strand
AAAATGTTTGGGGTTTGGGATTTGCCTGAAGACTGTAAGTTACAGTATAAAAATAATATTTTTTAGATACCTAAAAACGCTATCAGTAAAAATGATCTGGGATTAACATGTACGTGCGGAATGTCAGTTCTAGCGTTCCTCCGCGTCCTACGCGGTTATTTTTCTTGCCAGAAAGTACATGATCGAAATCGAGCGACCAATCAACATACCTGAGTAGTTACAGCAGAAGCATGATAAATTGAATAACCATCTATTAATTTGTAAGATTTGTTTCGTTCTTGACTATAATGAAAATGCACCCAGTTCGAAGTCTGAAAGAAGTCCTTTGGACCATTCTTTGAATTCAAAATCACAACATCCGCCAATCACGGAAGTATCAACATAATTCCGAGTGATTTTCATGGTATTTCTCTCTCAAATACGTTTGATGATAGATAACGTTATGCACGTGTCTGAAGTTCTGCGAAGCCAAGATTTTGACGAATCTCATGTTCTGACATGTTAATCTCCGCATAAATCTGTATCCTTCAGATGATTTAACCATACCCTCTGCCATTCATCCCACCCCACAAACCCCGCGACCGACCTGACCTCCTCGTATGTGATGAGGACGAGCGCGGATGGGTGTGAGGGTAAGTAGATTCAAGAGCATGTTAAATGGTTTCAATTGGCGGGAACTTTTTTAAAACATATTCTCCGATCAAAGTAGTTAGCCCAAGTCCTACTATGAGAACCAAAAGAATAATAAGGTATTGTTCACAGTCAAAATCAGGTAGTTTTAGGGTAGCATCCATTAAAACGTTATTAGAAAAGATTATAAGTAATATAAGTACCGATGCGCCCATAAAAGAGTAAAAAAACGATAAAATACGCTCTTTATGTTGATCGATGACCATGCTCCCTTTTTCCTCCGCATGGAAACTACATAAACGTGGTTTTATATGTTCAGATGGATTCGATAGTATTCGCAATGTCAAAAGGGATGCCAATGTCATTGGTAAAGAAAGCACAAATGCATCCATAAGTTCAATTCCGTCAAAAGTTTCTCGAATAACTACAGAAGAGCAAAATATAAAAACAAATGAAAGATGAAAATTACAACAAAATATTTTTACAGTTTTATCTTTTAAATTTTCTCCGTCTAAATCATGATACACACCCACAAGCGAAATTTTTTCAGAAATCCAATAAAGAGTAGGTGGTAAAATTACAAGCCAACCTAATATTATCAAGATAATATCGGTAATGTTTATATCAGACATTTTAGGTTGTTTGTGTTGGTTCTGATATTCGCGACTTGATGAAACTGGTTACGTATAATGTAAACATAAGGGCAAGTCCCAGTGTCAACGCATCATTCACTAATGAGTAAATGCTTGCTGACCCAATTAGTACTTGAAATATGTTAAATAACACACTTATTATGTGATCGATTCCCATATACCTCACCCTTTTCTATGTTTCTGTTTCATCCGTATTATACTTAATGTTTAGTAGATCGCTACTGCAACCGATTGTCGCGTGAAAATGTCTCAAATAGCGATGACAATCACCGCTTGTGATGCTGCTTTTTCGTCTCAATGTGTTCAACTCATATCAGTCCGCGCGTATTTCACACGGTCGCCACCGTAATCACAGATACCATTATCCTATCCTATATAAATATATCGGTGTGCCGCTCGGTGTCGTTTTTATGGCCCATTCCATAAACTCTTACGACTATCTGATTCACATCCCGACCCCCTACACACGCTATACCAGTCTCCCGAAGTCACCAAACCCCGGACTTAAGTCCAAGGCCTGTACATAGCGATTTCTTGCCACCCACCTTACCGTTGCGCTCAAGATCAAGTTCATCAGTAACCATACCGACGAGAATATTATAAGACTGCCATGTTGATCGCATGAGTTTCATGCATTTGCGATGGGGGCGTCATGATACTTAAAACCAACGCAGATTTCACAAGTGTTCGTTAAGTAATCCTGCCATACAATGCAGCACCTCTTATTAATAATGGTGTGACACCTCCAGCATACTATTACTTGTGAGTCCCCTTACGAACTTTTCGCCCAGTAGAGCCTGAAACCACATACAATCAGTATCGGCACGCCTCTTCCACCAACGCGCCCCCACCTTTCGCTTGCAATTCCGCGCCAACCCTTTCAGCATGTTCCGCGTACCTTTCCACCGGAATCGTCTCATCCACCCGTTCATACCGGCTGCCATCGAGCGACAGCACCTCGGAACGCACCCTGACACGATCGCCGTCCACCATCTCAGCAAACGCGCCGATCGGGACATCGCACCCTCCGCCGAGAACGCTGATCACGATCCGTTCGATCTCGGTCTCGATTCTCGTCTGGCTGTGATCGAGCGCACGCACCACATCCTCTGCGTCGGAGTTTGCAAACGTCACGACCGCTATCGTGCCCTGATTGGCTGACGGGATGAAATGATCGATCTTGAGCCGCTCAAACCCGATATCCCAGCCCAGCCGTACAAGTCCTGCCTCCGCCAGAATGATCCCATCATATACCCCTTCGCGTAGTTTTCTCATGCGGGTATTGATGTTGCCACGAAGATCGATGATATCGAGGTCGCTACGGAACCGGTGTAGTTGGGCGGCTCGGCGCAGTGACGATGTGCCGATGACTGCACCTGCAGGCAGGTCCTCGATGCTCGTACTGCCCTCATCACCGTCGCCGCCGCCAGCCCTCGTGATCAGCACGTCATACGGAGGATCCCGCTTGAGGATCGCTGCGGTCGTCAGTTGCTCCGGGCGGATTGTGGGGATGTCCTTCATCGAGTGAACTGCGATATCGATATCGCCGGCAAGCGAGTGTTCATCGATCTCACGCACGAATGCTCCGACGCCCCCGACATTGGAGAGTTCGTGCAGCGGCCGGTCCGTGACCACATCGCCGTGTGTTTTGATGGTGCGAACCTCGGTCTCGACGCCGATCTCTTGTAACTCTCTGGCAACGATATCTGCCTGCGCAAGCGCAAGCGTGCTCCCGCGTGTTCCGATGATCATATATGCTGCTCTTGGTTGCGATGTGCATAAATGTTGCGAATCGAAGGGGGTGTGGGGGGGGCTGGATGGGTCGTGGTGCGATAAGCGTGGCAGCCATATCCGAATGCAAAAGCACCTGCGAAACGAGGAGGGTCACGATTCCCTCACATAAGCCGGTTAAACGTTCTACGCTGTCATATATTCTGAAACAGGCTCGCCGGTTACATGCTTTCATGACCGTGTCTGTGCAAAGCTCGCGTTTCTGAATGGTGCAGGCAAACAGAGCAGGTATTTTAAAGACCGATCTCAAATAGGGAAGAGGTTTGATTGTAATAGATACTATAAAAATAGCCAATCGGGCAATGATATTTATCGATGGTCAAAACGTTCTCTTCGGATGCAAGAACTTTCAGAAAGACTATAAAATTGATTACGTGAAACTCCGAGACGAATTAACTAAAGATTATGACCTGATAAGAGTCTATTTTTACAGCAGAGTCGATCCCGCGTATGAATCCCAGATCGGGTTTCATAAAGCATTGAGTGAGTCCGGATTTCATGTTGAGACGCGTCCTCTGGTGATGAGGGATGGGAAGTTTATGGAGAAAGGCGTAGATGTGATGCTCACAACCGATCTCCTGACCCACGCTTTCAAGGATAATTTTGATGTTGCTGTGGTCATAGGTGGAGATCAGGATTACATCAAAGCACTGGAAGAAGTGAAAAGAGAAGGCAAAAGAATTGTTCTGGTCTGCTTTAAAAGTTCATTGAGTGCTGAAATACGGTAGATTGCAGATGATTCCATATTCATTGATGATATTTCCGAGATGGTTAAGAAATAGATATTATGCCAGGTGGCACAATGCGAAGCATTGCGATGGGTATATTCCCGCCACCTGCCAAGTTATTATCAATGTATGGACTGCCGCTGTGGTACATAAACGTTTCGCATATTTTATTGAGTCTTTTTATTATTTCTATTGTGTTTGGAAAGTCACAAAAAGCACAGGGAGGATGTGGGGTCGGTAGGGAGGGTGGCACGACGTCGGTTCGGGCTGTGGATGGTGGATGAGTGCCAAAAAGCCGAAAGATGATGCCGCCAGTCAAAATCAGCCCCCTTCTGCCCTCACTTCAATATACCCAAAAACAAATATACTCACTGCGTTCCAATCTACAAAAAAGAGGAATCCACAATGCAAAGACACTTTATCCAGTCAGACCCGGCAATCATGATGGGCAAGCCTGTAATTGCAGGTACACGTATTACAGTGGAGTCGATTCTGGAAAAACTTTCTGCTGGCGAGAGCATCAAGCAGATCATCGAGGATCACCCTCGCCTCTCCGAGGAGAAAATCCATGCTGCGTTAGCATTCGCATCCGCTGCATTGCGGGCGGATGTGGTCTACCCTATCGCGAGGTGAAAAAGTGAAATTCCTTGCTGATGAGTGCGTGGATCGGCAAATCGTGGATCGCCTCATGCACAGTAGAGATGTCTCTGATTTGGATGTTTCGGATTGCATGATTGTTGACGGATGGAACGAAAGCAATTCGAGATTAAAAGTCGAATTATGGGAACACTGGAAGCTTGAACAATTATTGGCTTCGCACCCCTATATCATCAAACTCTATGGTCTTCGATAAGTATGTGAGATTGCCTTGTTATCCATCCTGATAACCGGACGTCACACGCATCAAAAAACAGCAATCACCAAATCAGGAGAACAACATCATGCCAACCAAAACACCAGCACAATATACCGTATCTGACCCCACCATCCCCCCTATCGAGCCGACCTTTAACGGCGCATGCAATCACGTTGCGGATGTGTTTAGATGACCAAATATTTCGAAGTAACAGACCGGGACTGCGCCGCAAGGATCGGCAGACTGATGCTGGATCAGCGAATCAGGACGCCAGCGATCCTCCACTCCGAGTTACTCGTGAAGCATCAGGGCAGCATCATCGATT
>JAYEGI010000254.1:0-3109 GCA_034659035.1 Methanobacteriota archaeon | reverse complement strand
AGATTGAGCGAAGAATTGAGAACCGTACGCGAATGCCTCCGCAATGGAATCTTGCGCGAGTATGTGGAGAAACAATGCAGATCCGCCCCATACCTCACGGCGGCACTCAGGTTGCTGGACTCTGAGCACGCATATCTCGAGGAACGGACTCCGACGGTGCGGAAGAGCGTTCTCGTTGCGAACACCGCGGAATCCCAGAACCGTGTCGAGGTCACCCGATTTGCAGAACGTGTACTTTCCAGATTCACTCCGCCCGATGCCGATACAGATACCCTCGTGATACTGCCGTGCTCGGCAAAGAAACCATACTCGCTGTCACAATCTCATGCGAGGTTTTTTGATGCGCTCAAGGGGTACCGGCAGCAAGTCCATGAGATCACACTGACATCGCCGCTCGGCGTTGTTCCAAGAGAACTCGAGACCGTGTATCCTGCAGCGCACTACGATATCGCTGTTACCGGGGAGTGGAGTCTTGATGAGACCGCGTGGGTATCTGCATGCCTGCGCACGTATCTTGCGAAACATGCGTACAAAAATGTGATAGCGCACGTCAGCGGCGGATTTTCCGATGTCTGCAAGATCGTTGAGCGTGATCTCGGAATCGAGATTGTGTACTCTGCTGCTGCCACCGGAGGTCTGCTGTCGGATGATTCGCTTGCAATGTTGCGGGAATCCGTTGCCAGGATCGTGGCATCGCAATCACGTGGCAGGATTAAAAGATCCCCACTCGCTACGGTTCGGGCGATTGCAGACTACCAGTTCGGGCTGGGTGTCGGGGAACAATTGATCCCGGATCGCGCACGGGTAAAATCAGGTAGGTCAGGATTCAGGATATTCGCGGACCGTGAGCAGATTGCGTCGTCCACCAGATACGGCACGATCGCACCGACGCTTGCAGGGGCTGCCAACATGCCACCTGACATCTACAGGGTCGAGATCGATGATTTCTTGCCAAAAGGGTCTATCCTTGCACCCGGCGTAGTCCGCGCCGACCCGCAGATCAGACCGATGGACGAGGTGATCGTTGAGGGTAGTATGGCATTTGGGGTTGGCAGGGCGGTGATGAGCGGGCGCGAGATGGTTAAGTCGAGCCGCGGGGTTGCTGTGGATACACGGTCGGTTAAGGGTGTGTGATTCAGTTCGTTTCACGTATCGACAAGCACCTGCACCTTGTACCCTTCCCCGGTTTCCCGATCACCATATCATGGAAAGTGACCGCCCCCACACCGACCTCGAACCTGTGTCGTCCCCGATCGATCGGTTCGCCAGTGACATGCGCCCTGAGGTGATACCCACCCCCAACCCGCTCGATCCGCCCCACATCGAACCTACCAAATACGATTTCTTCGACTTCGAAGACCTCCGGTCCTGAAATATAGCAGAGAGTTCTGAGACATTGCGAGGTGATATGAGTCCGAGCGGGCGTCTCAGACCGTAGTATGGTATCAAATGGAGACGCTTGGGTTCTCAGGAGGCCCAATGTGCTCCTGAAGGGCCGGATGAGGGAAATCTTCAAGTCCGGTTCTGTGAGGGGGCTCATAGTAACCTATGGGCCATTACCCCCCACAAGAGGTGTACTATGGACCCTACTTGACATGGACCCATATTATCAGTGCAAACGACTTTTCAGATCAATAGTGTGCCATTATGGCAGTTGTGGTTGCGTAAGACAATCCGACGTTCCCAGAAAATAATAAAAATACTCCCCCAAGCAGCCGAAATCTTTATTAGCGTTTCGAATCATAATAGGTATGAATTGTGGCGGGTGGGGATAACCTGTGACTTGTGGGCGAACCCCTGCCTGAGAAGATGCGGTGAGGGGTTAACTCATGAAATCCGGACACAACAATAGGCAGGATCAACCGATTGCAAACGCTACAGATGACTTCTTCTACGCTCTTCTTCATGTATATGCGCTTGCGCTGCCAGTATGCACCGCAGCAGACAGCCCGACTGCAAATGGTGGCAAGGGCCTGATGAACGCCCGCAGAAGCATCAGGGGGTGGATCTGGTACAGCACGGCGATCTTGACCATATTTACGGCTGGTTATGGAGCAGTCGCTGCAGGCAATTCCAAAAATCTCAGAATCCGGGGATAGATGAAAAATGAAGAAAAATGAAATTGTGTTCAGAGTGGCCGGATTTGTGTTACTCGCAGGTCTGATAGTGACGGCCGTATTCGTGGGCACAGCAGCGGCAGATTATGGTGATGCTACAATCTATGGGGCCCCATATGATAACTGTTTGGATATACTAAATTGGCTTAAAGTGAATGATCCTCTCTATGCAGGGGGTACATTTGGTAAGTATCTAGACACTAATATGAGTGATGGTCGGGTCTATGTCGTGAAGCATCGTGACACATGGGTTAACGGAACTCTGCTGAACGATACAAGCGGTGGGTTCGAGACTGTCGATCGTGGTGTGGATTACTGTACAAAGGTATGGCAAAACCTCACACCAGGCACATACGATCTTGTCCTTGACTTAAACGCAAGCGGATACCTCGGCGTTTGGACAGACGCCATTAGCCCGTATAGTGCCGGACCAGATAACATAACCGATCCTCTATGGGTCATTTATGTGAATGCGATCGAGGTAAATGTGACCGCATCTATCTCTGGCTCCTGTCCTGGTTCTGATCCGCTTAATGTTAGCATTGGCGATACCGTCACCTATTGCATTAATGTTACTAATACGGGGGGCATGACGTTGAACAATGTCACGGCAACAGATGACAATGGTGATGTTACGCTGGGAACGACAACGTTGGGGCCGGGAAATAGCACCGGCAATGTTTCGCATCTCGTTACCATATCAGACACAGACACAGCGCCAATGATATACAATGTCATTGTTGAAGGTTATTCTAGTTATACTGGTGCAGTTACCGATACCGATAACAGCACTCTTATTATAAACCACAACACAAACATATCAAAAACGCCGGATTACCCGAGAAACGTGGCAATTGGCGAATCCGTAAACTTCACGATCTTCGTTGACCTGCCGAATGCCACGCTTTACAACGTTACTGTGAACGACATGCTGCCTCCAGGATTCATTTATAATTCGTCGAGTTTCAGGATGGTCGCAAACAACAGTTCCT
>JAYEGI010000253.1:0-8249 GCA_034659035.1 Methanobacteriota archaeon | reverse complement strand
TGCTGATATAACAGACCTTGACCGGATCGGCACACCAGTCTTCTCGAGCATCAGACCGACCGCGGATGATGGCGCGATCCCGGCCTACAATGGGAAAGGGGCAACGCCGGAAGAAGCCATGGCATCGGCGATGATGGAAGATATAGAACGCTACTTAGCAGAGGTTCACGACAGGGAACTGGTTAAGGGTCGGTTCTCGGAGTTGAGCAGTGACCGAAACGCTCTTAATCCTGATGAACTGATCCTGCCGCACTCAACAGGCCACGATCAGAGCATCCAATGGACCAGAGGATATGATCTGATGAACGACGAGGAGGTATTCGTGCCGGCAAGTGCCGTATTCCATCCACTCCTGCTTTTCCGGGATCACGCTGCAATCTTCCGGACGAACACAAACGGTCTGGCATCGGAAAACGAGATCGAAGAGGCGATATTCCACGGGCTTTCAGAGGTGATCGAGAGGGATGCGTGGTCGCTTGTCGAGATGTCCCGGAAGCCCGCCCCTGCGATCACAAGCCCCGATTACGAGATGATTGGAGATATTATGAACAGATTTTCGGATGCAGAAGTCTCGGTGCAGATCAGGTATATGGCAAGCGACATTGGCATTCCGACGTTTGCTGCGGTCTCGGATGACACCCTGCTTAAAGACCCTGCACTCCTAACAATAGGGATGGGGGCGCATACGGATGCGTATGTTGCGATGTCAAGGGCGATAACAGAGGTTGCCCAGAGCAGACTGACCCAGATACATGGCGCAAGAGAGGACACCACGGTCGCAGAGTTTCGGACAAAGATCGGATATGAACGTACAAAGCGGATCAACAGGCACTGGTTTGGCGCATCCGATGGAACCGGTGTGGGGGATAGAGATTTTGATGATATCACATCGTTTGAGAGCGACGATTTTCCGGATGATATATGATATATGATCAGGAATCTCGAAGGTATCGGTCTGGATCGCGTGATCGTTGTGGACCTGACAAGGAGTGAGATCGACGTTCATGTTGTCAGGATAATCGTTCCCGGACTGGAGGTCTATGCGATGGATTCTGAGCGGATAGGGACGCGGTGTAAAGATGAAAGGAAGAAGAATCGTCGTTTTTGTAGGGCCAAGCGTGGATAAGGAGACTGCAAAGGAGATCCTTGATGCGGAGTATGATGTAGAGTACCTGCCGCCTGCAAAGAGAGGAGACGTTTCAAAAGCAGCTAACGAAGGCGCAGAGATTATATATCTCATAGACGGCGTATTCTTTCAGGATTCTGCGGTAGCCCACCGGGAGATACTCTATGCTCTGAAAAACGGAGTTAAAGTGATCGGATCCTCGAGTATGGGGGCACTCAGGGCATCCGAACTGGATCTGTACGGGATGGAAGGTGTTGGAAAGATATACAAGTGGTACAAGAGTGGAAAACTCGTATCAGATGACAAGGTTGCTCTCTTCTTTGATCCGGTGTATTTCAAGCCCCTCTCTGAGCCGCTGGTCAACATATGGTATAATCTCCGGATAGCGGAAGCAGAAGGGGTGATCGGCAGAGATGACTGCGAGAAGATTCTAAAGATCGCAAAATCCCTGTACTTCCCTGACAGGACATACCAGCGGATACTCGATGCTGCGGGAGGTGTGGTAGATGTTGAGGCGCTCAAGCGTTTCAGGAGGTTTATCGAAGCGGAGAATAGGGATATTAAGATGAAAGATGCGATCGAGGCATTGAAGAGGGTACGGGACATAAACGAGGTCACGGAATGATGATCAATGTAAAAGCATTTGCAAGATTCAGAGAGGTATTCGGAAAGGAACTGGGCGTCGAACTGGACGGAAAAGCAACCATGACGGATCTGCTCAATAGGTTGTGCGCACCACACGACGCGCATGACATAATATTCGACGAATCTGGCGGGATCAAGAAGTATGTGAACATACTGGTAAACGGGAGGCATATGCAGTCCATAAGCGGAACCCGAACCGAACTTGCAGATGGCGACGAGGTTGCGATATTTCCTCCGGTGGCAGGTGGTTAGGATGATTAAGATTACAGAAGAAGATTTCAAGATCGATGAGATGATTGGGAAGGCGAAGAACCCTGACGCCGGCGCGGTAGTCACGTTCCTCGGTATCGTGCGAGACGACGAGATCGTTGGCATGGAGATCGAGGCGTATACCAAACGTGCCACACAGGAACTCGGGCGGATAAGAGACGAGGCACTCGACCGGTTCGACCTGACCTCGCTTGACGTCATCCATCGCACAGGAACGCTTGCTGTGAGTGATAACATACTGCTTATCGTGTGCGGCGCCCCGCACCGGAAGGATGCGTTTGCTGCATGTGAGTATGTGATCGACGAGCTGAAAAAACGGGTGCCGATGTGGAAGAAGGAACTGTCAGAGGACGGTTGCCGCTGGGTTGATGGAGCTATGAAGGAGACGAGATGAACATCTGCCAATCACCTGCAACACGTGTGGATGATGATCGCGTCGCAGAGACCCTTGATGACCTCTGCATCGAGGAATCTTTCCGGTTATACTTGAATAACGAGTTCATCTGTGAGTTGATCGCAAGTCCGTCCCAACTCGAGGAACTGGGGGTGGGTCACGTCATCTGCGAAGGGCTTGCATCAAGTGTTTCCGGTGTGCAGGTATCAGGGGATGGGATACGCGTGCATGTAGGGATGCAGGAAGAGAAGTGTACAACCGAATCCTCCGTTATGATAGAAAAGGACCATATTTCCGAGGTCATGGATTCGCTTATATCTGAAGTCTGGGAAAGAACCGGAGGGGTGCACTGTTCTGTTCTCTTCTCTGATGGAAGACTGATTGCAAGGAGCGAGGATATAGGAAGGCATAATACGGTTGATAAAGTCGTTGGATACGCCATTCTTAACAATATCGATCTATCTTCGTGCGTTCTCGGATGCAGCGGCAGACAACCGGCCGCGATGGTATCGAAAGCTGCCAATGCCAGCATCCCGATCGTGATATCGAGATCTGCCGCCACCGATAAGGGAATTCTCACGGCGAATATGGCAGGACTGACGCTGATATGCTTTGCAAGGGGGGACAGGTTCACGGCGTATACCCACCCCGATCGGATCATACTGCATCAGGGATTGTGAGGACTATGCTGACAAGAGCGAGATCAGAGAGAAGAGAGATATCAGAGAGAAGAGAGCGATACGAAAGGCAGATACCGCTACTCGGAGAGGACGGACAGGAGCGGATCAGGGATGCAAGCGTCTTTATTGCGGGTGCCGGCGGACTCGGCTCTCTATCGGCAATTTATCTCGCGGCAGCAGGCATCGGCAGGATTGCAATCGCGGACTTTGATACCATCGATCCGAGTAATCTGAACCGGCAGATCCTGCACTGGAGCGATGATGTTGCGCGAATGAAGATCGATTCTGCCCGCGAGAAACTGGTAAAAATCAATCCCGATGTCGAGATAGAGATCATAGCAGAGAAGATCGATGAGGATAATGCCTCCGAACTCGTTGGCGGCTCTGACCTGATCGTTGATGCGATGGACAACTTTCGTGCGAGATACCTGCTGAATAAGGCGGCGATAGCAAGGAACATCCCGCTCTTTCATGGGGCGGTTCATGGGTTTGTCGGGCAGGTAACAACCGTGATCCCGGGAGTGACGGCATGTCTGAGATGCATATTCCAAAACGATCCGCCGGAAGGAGTTTTTCCGATCATCGGCGCGACATGCGGTGTTGTGGCAAGCATTCAGGTTAATGAGGTTCTGAAATATATCTCATGTACTGGAACACTCGCAACGAACAGACTCCTCTTCTGGAACGGAGCAGATGCAACGATGAGCGAGATACGGGTCGATCGGGATCCGAGATGTGTCGATTGCAGAGTAGCTGGGGTGGATTGATATGAGTAACGCGCTTCTCCTGCTCGGGTGTCCGGAATCTCCGGTTCAGACCGCAATTGCACTCTATCTTGCAAACAAACTCAAGAACGATAGTATCGATGTGACAGTCGCGGGGACAAAATCTGCCATCGCTCTTCTGAAAGTCTCCGATCCGGAAGGGAATTACATTTTGGAAACGGCGGATCTGGACTCTAGTATAGAAAATCTCGCTGAAAAGAAGGTGGACTTCGATCTCTGCTTCGTATTTGTGCGTAACGATGCCGGAATATCCTACCTCTCCACATTAAGCAGCATATCGGACGCAAGGCTCTTTGCGATTGTCTTTGGAAGCGATGCGGATGAACTTGCGTCGATGATAGATTTTGAATGCGAGAAAATTGTTTATAAAACCAGTCACAACCCGGTTCCACTGAAGAAGCGTATAGATCAGGTGATTGTATGGGATGCATAGAACAGATGAAATATGAGGTAATCCTTAAGAATACATCATTTAAGGAGTGTAGGGAATACGTTAAGAAAAATTTTAAGGAATTTTATCAAGTAAAACCCGGATACAGGATGTTTGATGTCTATCTGATCGGAGTTCCCCCCGTCTTAATCGGGATTGACGGTGATGACGTGATCTTTCCATATACCAAGCCGTGTTACGGCACGTTCCTCCTGCGGATACGCGGGGACGCTGAGATCGAGTCACTCAGGAAGGAATATAAGAACTCATCGAAGGTGCATTAATATGAAAAAGAACGACAGCATCTGCACACACGACGAACATGCTTCCGAATATGACCGAGAGGCTCGTGAAACCGGGTGGTTCGGTCCTGAAGTGCTCTTCGGTCTCTGCTTTGAGTATGTATGCCCTCATGAGCGCTTGCTTGATATCGGAATAGGTACCGGGCTTGGTTCTACGCCATTTGCCAGGGCGGGTCTGGAGGTATTCGGAATCGACGGATCTGCAGAGATGCTTGAGATCTGCAGATCAAAGGATTTTGCAGAGGATTTGAGGGAGTTCGATCTACGAGGCATACCGCTTCCATATTCTGATGGCTTCTTTGATGATGTGATCTGCTGCGGCGTTTTTCATCTCATTGGTGATCTGGATCCGATTTTTAAAGAGGTTTTCCGGGTTATCAAACCAGGAGGGGTATTCGCTTTCAACATCTTAGCAGAAACCCCGGGAAAGGGAGATTCGGTTGCCAATCAGGGTCCACAGGGGTATTCTGAGATCATAAGCGATTGGGGCGTGCCAGTTTTCCTGCATAGCGGCAGGTACATCGAAGAGCTTCTGCAGGGCTCTGGCTTTCTCGAGTTAAAGGCGTTTAAATTCCTGGTGCGTGGTCTGCATGAAGGTGTCGATGATCTTGCTTGCGCGTATGTGACCCGCAGAACCGTTGTTTGACGTTCCTTATCGGAACCCAGGGTGGCAGAAGTCAGAACACATAAGCCCAATTGCAATGGGTGGATCCATCTAAAACAGGAGGAAGAAAGATGCCAAAAAGAATAGAATCTCATGAAGAAGCGATTTCAGGCATAGATAACGCACGACAATATGCAGAAATGGCTAAAAAACCAGGAAATATTATGTACGGAAGTTTCCTGGATCATATCAAATCTCTTGACGTGAAGGGAGGGCGATATCTTGAGGTTGGTGCAGGAACTGGTATCCTGGCTGCCATGATTGCTGAAGACAACCCTGATGTGCATATCACTGCGGTTGAGATCTCGTCTGGTATGGTTACAGTTGCTCGGGAATATATCGAGGAGAAAAAACTCGGAGGTAGGGTATGTTTCGTCGCTATGGATGCGGCGGATGGCGTGATGATGGAGGAGCTTGGTGAATTCGATCTGGTTTATTCCACTCTTGCAATGCATCACTGGAAAGACGCAGAAAAAGTCATCGGCAATCTTTTGAAGGCGGTTGGGGCTGGAGGGGTATTATTCATACACGACCTGAAAAGAGTCTGGTGGTTATATTACTTACCATTCCGCGGTAGCGGATTTATTGCTTCAATAAGGGCTGCGTATATGCCAGATGAGATCAAAACCATCTTTCAGAGATTGGGCATAAACCGATATGAAATCAAGAGAAGATTTCCATATTTTATGCACTCTATAATCGTAAGGAAATGAAGGTGTGTATCAACTCGGGCAGCGTGTTTGCGTTTGCTCTTGTTCGCCAGGACATCACTGGCACCCCACAAACACGGCAGGCGCGTCATCGGGCGAAACCTGCCGGTCTGAAAAGAAACACGAAACACGAAAGTTTCAGCGATGGTTTTCATTTATTCAGCCCGTAATGAACCGTCCATTGCATCTTCCTGAACAATTCAACGCTTCCTGCGAGCCTGAGCCACCCGAGCTTCGCCTCCTTCGAATCAAAATAAGACCAGTCATCAAGAAACGTGATCCCCGGATTCCACTCCTCCAGCTCCCTGCTCCCCTGATCCCGAAATGGAAATCTGCATCTTTCCCGAGGTACAACTCCTTTCGCATCGTAACTACTCAGGTACCTAAAACCACTATTCAGGGGACTTCACTATGCCGGAACTATCTGGGACCTGGAGCATACTGCAACCAACGGGGGATTTAACCGCAGAGTACGCAAAGAGGCGCAGAGGGGAAATAAACAGTTATGTGCTTCTAGCGTTCCTCTGCGCCCTCCGCGGTTATTTTTCTTGCCAGAAAATACAGGATCGCAATCAGGAGACCAATCAACATACCTGAGTAGTTACTTCGCATCTTAAAATTGACAATCCCCTTCAATACCCCTTTCAGCCACAGGTTATTAAAAACCTCGCATACAAGTTCGGAACCAGGAAATCTCGATTGAAGTTCGAGAACCACTGCTTTTACGTCCTCCCTGTGGAGATACATGAAAACACCTTCTGCGATGAAGAGAAACGGACCATCACAGGTCTGCAAGAGCGGTACAATCCAGTCATAGTCCAGCACCGACGATGGGATAAGGTGATACCGGTCAGTCACCTCAAAGAACTTCCTCTTGGTCTCGATCACATCCGGCAGATCAAGGTCATAGAAACGCACTCGCCCGTTATCAATGCGCGAAAAACGAGAATCCAGCCCGTACCCGATGTTGACCACTACCCCGTTCGGCGAGGACTTGAGGAACTCTGTTACATACTCGTCGTATCTCTTTGTACGAACGCGATATGAACAACCATCCTACTATCGATTTTGCCCCGAACCATCCTCTTGTGCAGTCTATTCTTCGATTTCGAGAGTTCCTGATTCACTGCTCTCATTATCTCAACTGCCTTCGGATCGCTTAGGATCGGGTCACTGGATTGGCTTTCAAGGGCATGGCAATACAGTGTCAGAAGCGATGTTTCCGACACATCACTCATTCTGATGTCGAAGAGTTCTGTTTGGTTCATCCAATTCTCGCCTCCTACGGTTCCATCTCTTCTCATAAATACCAACCTATCTCATATAAATTCTCTTCATATAGATATGTTCAAAGTGAGTTGCAGGTAAAAATCGGTGTTCATCTGTGACTAAAAGCTCTTATCAGCCACAGTCTGTGAAAGTATGCGACGCAGCCATTTCACAGGTGGATACAGATTAAAGGTTGTTTGTTCAGGAACGAGATTCATTCAGAGTTTCAGACAGTTCCCTGCCCGTGAGCCACAGGTTGGCTACTTCTATTTTTCTTCAGTCCCGCATTTTAGGATATCTAAAAACCAATATCCGTCTTTTAATATCTTTCTACTATCGACTATTCTTAACTTCTTTTCAAACATCGGACCATCGAGGACAAATGTATGGAACTCGCCATATTCACCACACGGATCGATCGCGTCATTAAACCTGCGCAGATCGCTTAAAAAATTCTTATCGATCTTCCGTCCAAGCCACTCTTCGTCGAATAAATCGGCTTTAGCACTGATTACGATCGCATCAAACCCGGCATCTATTAAATCAGTGATTATTTTCTCTGAACTACAGTTCCAAATTGGTAATATCGATTTGATTCCCAGATCACTGCAAATCCTATCCACTAATCCCTTATGGGTTTTTATATGCCCAAACACAGTACCATCTATCCTTACACCACCTGCCTTTAAATCACGTACTACTTTTTTGAATTCCTGTTCATAAGATATAAAATTCGTTTGGAGAATTGGAATTCCAACAGCTTCCGATTGCAGAGATAACAGCTCGGGATTTATCTCATGAGATCCGCTTTTTTTCGTATCCATGAAATTCAGGAGATGTGATACACCAAACCTATGGCGTCATTATGGCGTTGGAAAAGTCAAGTTTGAAAAGCCAGTCTTCGACTGAGCACCCGTCTTCGAGCAAGTCTACAAACTCCTCCAGAATTTCCGATCTTTTGGCATCATAGCGCA
>JAYEGI010000252.1:0-8265 GCA_034659035.1 Methanobacteriota archaeon | reverse complement strand
GGACCTGATTATGAATGAACACATTGATTGGGTAGACTACATCGGCGATAAAACGTTTTACGATGTGTTGACCATCGACAGGGATTCGATTCCAGAGGATAAACGAGAAGCAGAGAGATTTATCAGGGATGTGTACAAGGGCTTGGAACGGACACCAGAGGTCAATCGTGCGTACAGCGTTTTAAAAAATTTCAGGATGAGGGCTGACTATGATTGGATGTTGAAGCAGAATGCAATAATTGATGCGCTGAAGGGGATCGCTATGACTGAGCCGGACGATACGACCTTAGATAAGCTGCTAGATAAGATGCTAGAAATGTCGGATGCGGACAGGGAGTGACTTACCCGATTCATACATATGGTCCATCGATGTGGTTTTTTTGGGATGGTGTCAGAGCCGCTAACTCAATTTAGATTTGTGATGTAAACAAAAAATCCTACAAATAAAGCACGAATGACGCGAATTGTACGAATATTATTTGATACTGTGAATGCGTTGAGGAGGTTTAACTTGACCTGGGTTATTTTGTGACAGTTCCTTATTTGTGCGGTTACCTGACTTGAGCGCGATCATCCGGGTCAGGTTTATGAGCGGGAGAATCACAGTATCGATCAGTATACCTATCGAAAGGAGTGCGCATAATGCAGGTCTTACATGCAATCTGGAACGGCGATGAACTGTGCGTATGGGCAGAGGCATCCGCGCTGCCACTGACCGCGCCGCGCCGCCGCGGAAGGCCGCCCAAAAATCCAAAGCCAAGAACTCACCCATTCTCTCTTCCTGCCGATATGCTGAATGAGATCGCCGAAAGCACCTTCGGGCAGACCCCGTCCGGAATCGGGACGATGCCACTTCTCCTCCCCTCTACACAGAGAGGTCCGCTGCCATCGCCGTGGCTTGTACGGGAGGAGGAGTACGACCACGGGAAGGCGACCGCACTTGCCGGATGGAATGTCGAGACACTAATATTTGACCCAGGGGTGGCGTTTGATCTCTTACTCGATCTACCAGCAAGCCCGCCCCGCGGCATCGCCTTTGGGAGTTCACTTCGGTTCTGGACCGAAGCAGCCCTATTCTCGCTTGCGCTTATCACAGAAGAACAGTTCATACCCACAATCAGAGAGAATATCGCAGTCTGGACCGCGGTGATCGCCGGAGATAACGTGGAACGGGTGCGCACACTCGCAGATGCGATGCCCGTGTACTGCCGGGCACTCATCATCCAAAAAGAGGGCACTCCATCCACACAGGATATGCTACCACTGCATATAATTCGGAGTTTCATCGACCGAACCGCTGACGTATTCGTACGCAGGAGCCTTGAGTCCGTATCACTGATCCCGCCCCGCCGTGGTCGCCGCCCCAAAATCACCCCTATGCCGGAGCGTTTCTTATCGGCACTGTCAACAGGGGATCCAGCGCTTGATGCACCGATCGAGGCTGTGGCAGCATTCACGGACGAGTTAGAGGGGTGGCTCACCGGGCTCCAGCCAGCCATGTCATCTGCGCCATTCCGCACATGTTTCAGACTTGATGCACCACTGGATCCTGATGAGAGGGAGTATGAGGAGGTGGATGGTGGCGATGGAAACTATTACGATGAGAATGGCGGCGGGGATAGGGGTGGCGGTGAGAGTGGCGGTGGTGGCTGGGGTGGAACTCGTGACAGCAATCGAGAGCGGGACTGGAATATGTGGAGTCTTGGTTTCTTCCTCCAGGCGAATGACGACCCGAGTCTGCTAATCCCTGCGGGTAAGGTATGGAAGACACGGTCGGAAACACTCACGTTTCTTAAACGAAAGTTCAAAAACCCGCAGGAGCAGTTGCTTGCCGACCTTGGAAGAGCTTCTCAGATCTACGCCCCAATCGAGAAGAGTTTGCAGGACGCACGTCCTGAGGGGTTTGATATGAGTGCGGTGCGGGCGTATTCCTTCCTGCGGGAGTTTGCACCCCTCCTTGAGCAGAACGGTTTCGGAGTTCTTCTCCCGCCATGGTGGGGGAAACCAGGCACACGTCTCGGCGTCAAGTTAAAGATCAAGACGCCATCCCCGGTGCAGGAAGGTGGCATCGGTTCAGGGCATTTCAGCGTCAAATCGATCATGTCTTACGACTGGACGGTGGCGATCGGAGATAACACTATTTCTATGGATGAATTTAAGCATTTAGCCAGTTTGAAGATCCCGCTTGTCCAGGTGCGTGGTAAGTGGGTGGAGCTGCGGGCTGAGGATATCGAGACCGCGATCAATTTCTTCGAAAAGAAGCATAAGGAGCGCGAGATTACGCTTGGCGAAGCGATACGCCTCGGGCTTGGTGCTGCCGATGTTGGGGATGATATCGGGCTTCCGGTCGTGGGAGTCGAAACCGATGGGTGGCTTGAAGAGATGTTAAGCAAATTTTCAGGTGATGGGGGTGGGGGAGAGGGAGGGGGCGGCGATGGTGCGAAGATTACCATTATCGATCAACCCGGAACATTCAACGGAGTCCTCCGACCGTACCAGGTGAAAGGCGTCTCGTGGCTTGCGTATCTCTGCGGATTTGGTTTTGGCGCATGTCTGGCAGATGATATGGGTCTTGGCAAGACCGTGGAGTTGATCGCATTTCTTCTACACGTTCGCGAGGAGATAAGAGGGGAGGGAAAAATCCCGGATCCGACACTCCTGATCTGCCCGATGTCGGTCGTTGGCAACTGGCGAAAGGAGGTTGAGCGGTTCGCACCATCTCTTGGTGTGATGATTCATCACGGCGCGGACCGGCTCGCTGGCAGTGCATTTGCGGAGGAGGCAGAGAAACACGATCTCGTGATCAGCACATACGCACTGGCACATCGTGACGAAGACGCGTTATCGCAGGTTCACTGGCGGCACATAGTCCTTGATGAAGCGCAGAATATCAAGAATCCCGCTGCCAAGCAGACGCAGGCGATAAAGAGACTCAAAGCCGATCGCACGATCGCACTCACAGGAACGCCTGTTGAGAACCGGCTATCAGATCTCTGGTCGATCATGGACTTCTTAAACCATGGATACCTCGGATCCGCACAGGGATTTCGTAAGAGTTTCGCAATACCCATCGAGAAGTATCGGGACGAGGCGCGTGCAGAGGTGCTCAGGCGCATAATCCAGCCATTCGTCCTGAGACGTCTGAAGACCGATCCCACAATAATACAGGACCTGCCTGAGAAGGTGGAGGCAAAGGTCTACCACAACCTGACGCACGAGCAGGCATCGCTCTACGAGGCTGTGGTTGCGGAGATGCTTGATAAGCTGGATTACGCGGATGGAATCGAGCGAAAGGGGATTGTGCTTGCAACACTTACAAAACTCAAGCAGATATGCAACCATCCAGCGCTCTTTCTCCAGGATGGAAGCCTCCTAAAGGAGCGATCAGGAAAACTGACGCGTCTATCTGAGATGCTTGAGGAGGTACTTTCCGAGGGCGACAAAGCGCTGATCTTCACTCAGTTTGCAGGAATGGGCGCCATGTTGCGCCACCATCTACAGGAGCGGTTCGATTGCGAGGTACTATTCATGCACGGCGGGACACCAAGAAAACAGCGGGACGAGATGATTCAGCGGTTCCAGCAGGACGAGCACGGACCGCGGCTCTTTGTTCTTTCACTCAAGGCAGGCGGGTTCGGGCTTAATCTCACAGCCGCAAACCACGTCTTCCACTTCGACCGCTGGTGGAATCCTGCCGTTGAGAACCAAGCAACAGACCGCGTCTTCCGCATCGGGCAGACAAAGAACGTCTTTGCGCATAAGTTCGTCTGCATCGGAACGCTCGAAGAGCGGATAGACCAGATGTTAGAGGAGAAGAAAGTGCTTGCAGATGCTATCGTCGGTTCTGGCGAGGCGTGGATCACCGAACTGTCTACCGATGAACTCAAGGACATCTTCACGTTGAGCCGTGATGCAGCTCTTGCAGGAGGCGATTAACGATGGTGAGATGGGGCTACTGGGAATACTACAAACCGGCAAAGCCAAAAGCGGTGAAGAACGGCATAAAGGCGAAGAGCAAGCGAGGGGAGATCGGGGCGACATGGTGGTCGAAACGCTGGATCGCGGTTCTCGAATCATTCAGTATGGGGACAAGACTGACCCGCGGACGCTCTTATGCAAGAAAGGGGCAGGTGATCTCGATTGATGTCAGGGAAGGGATCGTCAAATCGAAGGTTCAGGGCTCAGGATCGAGACCATACAGTGTCACAATCAAGATAGATCCGATCTCTAATTCGGACTGGGAGAAGGCGGCAGACGTGATGGCGTCAAAAGCGATATTCGCAGCCAAACTCCTGGCGGGTGAGATGCCGGCTGATATCGAGGACGCTTTCGCAGAAGCCGGAATCTCGCTCTTTCCGGTGAAATTAAAGGATATTGAAACCGATTGTTCGTGCCCGGACTGGGCAAACCCGTGCAAGCACATCGCAGCCGTCTATTATCTGCTGGCAGAGCGGTTCGACGAGGATCCGTTCCTACTCTTCAAGTTGAGGGGTAGAACAAAGGAAGATATCATCGATGCGCTCCTGAAACGGCGTGTTTCTGGTGCTTCTGCGGAGGGAGTGGAGGCGGGGGAGGGGGAGGCCGTAAAACCGCTTGATGAATGCATGGATTCGTTCTGGGATGCTGGTGATGCGCTCGATTCATTCTCTGTGAACCCGTCCCGTCCGGAGGTGGAGGCCGCGGTTTTGAGGCGGCTTGGAGACGCTCCGTTTTTCATAAGCAAATACAATATCGCAGCGCTGCTATCAAGGGGCTACGCAGTCGCAGGCGTTGCTGCGTTGCAGAGGGCGTCTGGCGAGACAGAGGAGAGGGGAGAGGGGTTGTAATTGGACCTTTAATATAAAACATAAACATAAGATCGCGATTGCAGTGCCACATTCTCTTAACTGACACGAATTCCGCAGAACTCCGGATCAACATCAGCATTTCCACCACACAATATAAGATAGTCCCCACTCGTTCAGGCTGCAAGGATTCCTTGTTATGCCAAATTACAGGTACGTTAATATGCCCGCGCTAATTTAGACCATTCATTATTAGGGGGCCAATTAGTATATAGTACCAGTATATGGCATAACTCCGCCACAGCAGAACTCAAACGCCCACCCATCACCCGTGATACATCGTCTCCACTTTCTCTGGTTTACCTGCTTGTTTCTGCTGGAAATTGATCGCCGGAAGCGGCATCGCAGGCGGAAGACCGAGCTTTGAAGAGAGCGTTACCGCAAGCGGGGCAAGGTTGGAGACCATCGTGTTTGCGATCTGGTTCTGTACCTTGGACGGGGCTTTCCCGTCATCCCAGTCGCTTTTGATCTGATTCAGATCGTTTTCGTCGGAATAATAGTCAGAATACCCCTCAAATCTAATGTGCCCGACATTTGGGCTTAGATAATTTATTGAGAACGCATACTCAACCCTTAAAATAGTCTTTTCCCCAAACGGCGTCTGTTTTGACACAACTGTCGTGTTCTTCAGGTTAATGTCATAGTTGATGTTGACATTCTTCTGTTTTCTAACCTCTTCCGGATCCACATATATCTTAGATTCTACCAGTGTTACTCTGAAATTTACAATCATCTGTATTCTCCTCCAACTGTCTTTGTTCCCCTATACAATGCCACTCTTCCGGTCCTGACGACTTCTTTGATCCCGAACCTACTAAGCATATTCTCAATCGCCCTGATCTTACCTTTGTCGCCTGTGACCTCGATCACCAGTGTTTCTGCGCCGATGTCTATGATCTTTGCACGGAATATTCCTGCAATCTGCATGATCTCAGCTCTTGTGCCCGTATCGGCAGCAACCTTAATGAGCGCAAGTCCCCGGTCAACCGATTCGGATGGTGGGAGATCGGATATCGAGATCACGTCGATCAGTTTGGAAAGCTGACTCGTCACCTGTGCAAGCACCAGGTCGTCGCCTCCCACAACGATCGTCATACGTGAGATCAGAGGATTCTCAGTCATGCCTACAGCAAGACTCTCGATATTATAACCGCGTCTGCTGAAGAGTCCTGAAACACGCGCGAGTACACCTGGCTTGTTCTCGACAAGCACTGCAAGCGTATGCCTCACGCGACCACCCCCGGATCGAGGATCTCATTGATCGCAGCACCAGCCGGAACCATCGGAAACACATTCTCCATCGGATCGACCACGAAATCGATGACAACCGTGCGGTCTGCCGACAATGCCTCTGATATCGCTTCCGGCACCTCTGATGGCTTCTCTGCACGGATCCCGATAAGATTGTATGCCTCTGCCAGTTTCACGAAATCGACGCTCTGTGAGATATCGGTATATGAGTACCTCTGGTCGAAGAAGAGTTCCTGCCACTGCCGCACCATCCCGAGATAGCTGTTATTAAGTATTGCAACGATCACCTTGATGTTGCTTTTGGAGGCAGTCGCAAGTTCCTGTGATGTCATCTGGAATGAGCCGTCGCCCGCGATATCGATAACGGTCCTGTCAGGGCGCCCGACCTTTGCACCTATTGCCGCCGGAAATCCATAGCCCATGGTGCCAAGCCCGCCTGATGTGATAAATGTTCTGGGGTTTTCGAACTGAAAGTACTGCGCTGCCCACATCTGGTTCTGCCCGACCTCAGTAACGATTATCGCATCAGGACAGGTCTTGTGTATCTCCTGGATCACATACTGCGGCTTGATCACCTTGTCGCTCTGAACGTAGCTCAGCGGGTGCTCCTTCTTCCATGCGTCGATCTTTCCGAGCCATGCACCGGACCTGGGTTGCATCTTTTGTATGTGGGAATTTAGCGACTTTAGAATTGTCTTAGCATCTCCTATGATCGGTAGATCGACTCTCACGTTCTTTCCGATCTCGGCCGGGTCGGTATCGATGTGGATGACTTTTGCGCATGGCGCGAACGCATCGACCTTTCCTGTGACCCGGTCATCGAACCGTGCGCCGATAGCGATCAGGAGGTCAGACTCCTGCACTGCGTAATTGGCATATTTGGTGCCGTGCATGCCAAGCATTCGAAGTGACAATGGATTGGACTGCGGAAATGCTCCGATTCCAAGCAGAGTCGTTGTCACGGGAGCCTGGATCGTTTCTGCAAGTCTGAGAAGATCTGATGATGAATCCGAGATGATGACGCCGCCACCCGCATAGATGACCGGACACTCGGAATCAAGGATCATCGAGGTAGCACGTTTCACTGCATCCTCGTCGATACTGGCATCCGGATGATAACCGGGCAGGTACGTGTTTTTTGGATATGTGAACTCGAACTCGTCGGTCGTGATGTCTTTTGGTAGATCTATAAGAACCGGACCCGGCCTTCCAGTGGACGCTATATAAAACGCTTCTTTGACGACCCAGGGTAGATCTTCTATGTCTCTTACCAGATAATTGTGTTTAGTGATTGGAAGCGTTATCCCTGTGATGTCCGCCTCCTGAAATGCATCGTTTCCGATCATGGGCGTTGGAACCTGCCCTGTTATCGCAACAATCGGTACTGAGTCCATATAAGCATTTGCGATGCCTGTGACGAGATTGGTTGCGCCCGGTCCCGATGTTGCCAGGCACACCCCGACCTTACCGGTTGCACGCGCATATCCGTCTGCTGCATGTGCTGCACATTGCTCATGCCGTACAAGTATATGGTTGATATCCGAGTCGTACAGTTCGTCGTACAATGGAAGCAGTACACCTCCCGGATATCCGAAGATCGTATCGACCCCTTCGCTCTTGAGGCAGTCGATCAATGCTTTTGCGCCAGAGATGGGTGTATCGGTCACGTCGTTTTCCTCCTCTTGATAGGGTACTATTCGACAGTGAGATTAGATAAAGTATACGGTTTTCGGGCAGTGTCCCATAAACCGGAAATTTAACCGCAGAGTGCGTGAGAGTTTGTGGTGGGGTGCGCATAGTCGTTAAGCAGTCCTCAAAAAGTCCTATCACCCCCCTATCCCCTATATGTTCCTGGCTTCGATCGGACTTGCAGTTCCTATAGAAACTCTTCAAGAACATGTTCCATTGTTTTCATCTGGTAACTACTCAGGTCCTAAAACCACTATTCAGGGGACTTCACTATGCAGAGAATATCTGGGACAGGGAGGTACTGTAACCAAACCTATAATTTAACCGCCGATTAAGAAGGGGGCGGTTACCCCCCCCCTCCTCATCTCAGAACGGTACGTGAGACTTTAACCTCATACACGCTTGCGCATCTCATAACCCTTTCAGTATCGGGCAGCGGTTCCGTAAGTTAAAGTAGTCTTGGGAAGTATTGGGATTCTTA
>JAYEGI010000251.1:0-8293 GCA_034659035.1 Methanobacteriota archaeon | reverse complement strand
TCACACCGAGACCGTGTTTCACTCGATTTCTCTTCGTGTCCGAGAACACAAATTGTTTTTACAATACTATAAGACAGATAGACCAGAACCAGAACAGAATAAGGAGACATATAACATGAACATAAGGAATCACAGAAACATCCGCACACCATGTAGCAGAGGTCTCTCATGCACATAATGGAAGGTTTCCTGCCAGGTCCTTGGTGGCAGATATGGTTTGCATTATCAATACCGATAATAGTGTACGGCATATATAAGTTAAACAGACTTGTAAAAGAGAATCGGGAGATACTGCCCCTACTCGCAGTAGCCGGAGCGTTCATCTTCGTCCTATCCGCGCTAAAGTTGCCGTCGGTCACAGGAAGTTGCTCCCATCCGACAGGCACAGGGCTTGCCGCAATCCTCTTCGGACCTGCGATAACAGCGGTTCTCGGAACGATCGTCCTTCTCTACCAGGCGCTCTTTCTCGCACACGGCGGTCTGACAACACTTGGCGCGAACGTCTTTTCCATGGGGATCGTAGGACCTGTAGTCGCATACACCATCTATAAGGTCGGTATGAAACTGAACCTCAACTTCTATCTCGTCGTCTTCCTGGCAGCAACGCTTGGCGACTGGGCGACTTACGTGGTAACATCACTTGAACTTGCGCTCGCATTCCCTTCAGATCCAGGGGGCATCATGGGATCGTTTAAGGCGTTTGCAACGATCTTTGCAGTTACCCAGGTCCCTCTCGCAATAATCGAAGGAGCCATCACAGCGCTCATCTTCAAGTACATAATACAGGTCAGGAGCGATATGCTTACAAGACTTAATGTGTTGAGTGATGCAGCCATCAGTAAGATTAAAGGGGCAATATCATGAGATTGGAGATCATCGTAGTTGCAATTATCCTGGTATTCGCAGGACTGTTCCTCTACGTCTCCGGAAACACCGACGCGGAATTCGGTGGAGCCGATGGCGAGGCAGAGGGTGTGATCGAGGAACTGACCGGCGGCACTTATGAGCCGATTGCAGACCCGCTATGGGAGCCACCAAGTGGAGAGATTGAGAGCCTCCTCTTCGGGCTTCAGATAGCGTTTGGAGCGACCATAATTGGTTACTTCTTCGGATACTACATGGGCAGAAACCAGTCCGGTTGAACGTGGTATCGGTATGCGAAACCTGCTGGACGACTATGCGCTGGTAAGCCATCTTAGATACCGGAATGTCTGGCTCAAACTAACCATCGCGGCGTTTGGGCTGCTTGTCGGGGTGTCATCCACATCCCCGGCAACGCCTTTATTTATAGTACTCTCTATGAGTTTTGCAACGGTATTTTTCGGTAAAACCCCACTTAAGTTCTATTTAACGGTATTGCTCATACCTATGGGTTTCGCCATCGTGGGGTCACTCGTCATACTCTTTTTCTTCGGATCAGGTAGCGAAGTCTTCTATTTTGAGGTCTTCGGGTACCACCTGACCGCTAATGCAGGAGGACTCGAGATGGCGATCCTTGTGATATCTCGGACCCTGGGCGGCATGAGCTGCATGTTCTTCCTTGCACTCTCAACCCCTGTGATCGAACTCTTCGCGGTCCTCAAGAGATCCGGAATTCCCGATTCTGTGATCGAACTGTCCATGCTGATGTACCGCTACATCTTCGTCTTTTTAGAGGTTTCAATGTCCATAAAACACGCGCAGACCGTCCGGCTTGGATACACGAACCTCAGAAGATCGTTCTATTCCGTAGCCATGCTCGCAAGCACGCTATTCATAAGATCTTATGAACAAGGGGAGAAACTGTATCTTGCCATGAATTCGAGATGCTACGATGGAAAGCTGACCCTCTTCGAGACAAAGAGGCCGATCAAGGTGACCGAAGCAGTTCTTGCGTCCGTATACGCAGCCGCTGCCTTATCGCTTATGTGATGCGTGAGATGTGAGGCGACACTTTTCAAGTTCTTCCGGAGGATCTGGTTATGCTAAGGAATATTAAACCACAGAGCGCACAGAGGATAACAGCGAGTTGTTATTTTTATCTTTCGCCCCCACTGTGTCACTACGTGTCCTCTGTGGTTTTCCGAAACTTTATTCCAAAAATATCAAAAAGTCCCTGTGAGGCGAGGTAAAAGATCATGCCAATTCTTGCGACAAGGAACCTGGAATACGTCTACCCTGACGGAACCGCGGCTCTCGATGGGGCAGAGATCGAGATCGAAGAGGGTAAAAGAATCGCGTTTGTCGGGCAGAACGGGTCAGGTAAGTCGACGCTATTCCTGCTCCTGAACGGAACCTTACAACCCCTGCGCGGGGAGGTGCTCTTCCATGGCATTCCGTTTAAATACGATTCGAAATCCCTTAAGGAGATCCGGAGGTGGGTAGGGATCGTCTTTCAGAATTCGGATGACCAGATCTTCGCGCCGACCGTGTATCAGGACGTGGCGTTCGGCCCTACAAACCTCGGATTTTCGGAGGATACGGTTTTGGAGCGTGTGAAACACACTCTTGAGTATGTGGGACTTGCCCATCTCAAGGACAAGCCCCCGCACCACTTAAGCGGCGGAGAGAAGAAGCGGGTCGCTATCGCAGGCGTTATTGCGATGGAGCCAGAGGTGATCATCCTTGACGAGCCACTCTCCAATCTCGATCCGGTTGGTGCGGACGAGATCGCGGATATGCTCGATGAGCTCAATCATTTCGGCAAGACAATTATCATCTCCACCCATGACGTAGACCTTGCATACGGGTGGTCGGATTACGTGTATCTCCTGTCAGATGGAAAGGTTATTGGCAGGGGCACGCCTGATCAGGTATTTGGCGATCCCGAACTCTTGAAGGTCGCGGGCTTGAGGCAGCCCACCACTCTTGAGATATATCACGAGATCGAGCGAAGGGGTCTTGCAAATCGCAACAAAGCTCCTCGAAACGTTCCCGAACTGGTGGATGCGCTAAAGCCCCCTGACCTTATGTGGGTGCGCATTCCCCCCGATGTAGAGGTGGGCGACACCTTGAATCTTGGAGTGATGCATGGCGATTACGCGCTCCATAGCCCCTACGAAGCGGTCAATGTGAAGGTCGTGCACATCCACGACCCGGGTTGCGCGATCGTAGAGATGGAGCGGAGGGGTGCCAGGGCGGGGTGCATCAGGATTTACGATATGGCAGGTTATACACCTGAAAAACTCCGTAAAATCATGCATGACGCAGATATCGAGGTTGTGGGCGCGATGGGCAGGAAGAGCAAGAATATCGCGGAGGGGGATGGTGTGCATCTCGATATCGTAGCGGGCGTGATCGACAAGACAATCCTGATGACGCTCTCTGGGAAACGGTGCCTGATCCTCACGAACGAAGGGATGGTCGAGCACGCGATGAAGCGGATCAGAGATTATGCGGAGAAGAGCGGGATAGCGATCAATGTGGACGTGGCAGACTCGGAGAACTGCGGGAAGTGATGAGTTGGGCGCGGATGTTGACCGGTGGCTAAAATTAAGTCTTCGACTTGGAAGCGCGACCCCGAGATAAGGTCTCTTGATTAACTCACCGGCGCAAGAATGCGATGGGCCCACTGCGATTCGAACGCAGGACCGCTCGGTTTCTCATCCGAAACAGATGATAATTATGAGCCGAGCGCTCTGACCTGGCTAAGCTACGGGCCCGCAAACGCCGCCAACAGGGCTCGAACCTGTGACATCATGGTTAACAGCCATGCACTCTACCAACTGAGTTATAGCGGCTCACATAACAATCATGGCGGTGAGACTTAAACCTTATGCTGCACCACAAGTTTAGCCTCCATCGGGATAGGGTCGTCTCTCGAGATCCTGCAGGATATGGCAACCGCCTCATTTGATCCTGAATGGTAACTACTCAGGTATGTTGATTTGTCTCCCGATTGCGATCCTGTATTTTCTGGCAAGAAAAATAACCGCGGAGGGCGCAGAGGAACGCTAGAAGCACATAACTGTTTATTTCCCCTCTGCGCCTCTCTGCGTACTCTGCGGTTAAATTCCCTGTTGGTTGCAGTATGTTCCATGTCCTGGAGAGTTCCTGTATAGTGAAGTCCCCTGAATAGTGGTTTTAGGTACCTGAGTAGTTACAGGAAAGCTTCTGATAAAACCATCCAAGAAATCGATTGGGAACATCATCCGTAAAATCGGTGATGTGATCAAGCGAGCGAAGGCATGGAAACAGGAATATCTCATTAACGTATTGAACCCTGGCTGGTCGAATTATCATCGATCGGCGGTATCCAAAGAGACATTCAGCAAATTAGATCATATTGTCTGGGGTATGCTCTGGAGATGGGGTAAGTGAAGGCATCCGGATAAAAAATCCAGAACGTGGGTTGCCAATAGATATTGGCATTCCGCGGGAACTCGGAACTCTGGTGTTTTCTACCGGCGAGTTTAGATTGAAACTATTCTCGGACACAAAGATTGTCAGGTGTGCTGGCCTGAAGTTGGATAAGAATCCCAATACATCCCAACTACTTTAACTTACGGAGATGCTGCCCGATACTAAAAAGGGTTATGAGATGCGCAAGCGTGTATAGGGTGAAAGTCTCACGTACCGTTCTGAGATGAGGAGGGAGGGGTAACCGTCCCCTTCTTAATCGGAGGTAAAAATTTAAGAAGATAAGTGATTTCACCGGAATTTTCGGTTGTACCGCTTGTGACTGGGATGCATACTGGTTGAGCACCCGGCTGCGATCCAGTACTTTCTGCTTGAAAACCAGATCATAGGACATGATACCTGTACCAGCGGCAACTTTAGAGTAACCGGCATCTTTATCTCTGGCAGGACAATGAAAAGTACTATAGTAAAGTGAAATGTCCATGGTAGTGGGGCAATGTGGAATTGCGCCACCTACCGCGGTATAATTGAAAGATAAGAGGTGACAGAGATGGTACAATGTGAATACACGGAAACCTGTGCATTCTTCAAAGAAGGGATGGCAGATAGGCCTGCAATAGCAAATATGATGAGGAAAAGGTACTGTGCTAGGAACCAGTCCGCATGCGCGAGGTACATGATTATAAAGACAGTCGGAGAAGACCGGGTTCCAGTGGATTTAGTCCCGACTGATGTGGATATGGCCCGAAAGATCATTGCGGAAGGGTGATCGGAAAAGTGTTGTCGTGGACGCGGGCGCGTGATCAATATGATAATTTGCGCGTGACATTGCCGCGCACTCCTTGTCGGAACAATCGAAAACTCCAGGAAAAACACTCTGATTATGGGCAGATAGATTCGTGGATATCCCCTCTGGCAAAAGAGCTGAACAGGTACACCCCTGCGAATAAAGAAACAACTTGAAGGTATTTTCCGCTGATTGCGGTACCTGGAAATATGCCCGGTTCCAGTTATAATTCCCGCATTTCAGGCGATACTTTGCAGCTTTCAGATCCTATTCTGCCTGTGTGAGCCGTTTTTTGTTTCTCTCGTTGCTTTAGTCCTCTATCAATCTTACTATACCTAATCAGCCCCATCCTCGTCAGATGCAGCCCCCATCCGATCCTGGATGTTGCTATGTGCAGCAGTTCAACCAGTTGGTTTCAGTTCGTCCTCCCAAAACCCTGACGTCATCGGATTATCCCCAAATTCACCCACGAGGATGTTGCAAGCAGGAGTCTTGCAAGCGCAAATCTGCTCGCTGCATCGTTGCAGATATCCGCGGGCATGGTTATGCATTCTGTCTCGAATCACTCAAGATTCTCGGAGGTCTCGTTGTATAACTCGATTCTCTTTATTTCCGGAGTTCTCTTGAGTCGTTCGAGGTCGTATCTCAGCACACGTTCCACCACTTTCAATACCCGGTCGTATTCATCAGTCCATTCTGCCATAATCAAACCTCCTTAAAGTATCTTATCTCGCTCTCGATCTTCTCGCGGATCAACCCCAGGGCATCGCCGTATCCGCTGATAAGGATCCGCACCCTGCCCCCATCCGTCAGATTGATCGAGACCTCCGCCTTCCCTTTCCTTGTAGAGACCACATACATCCGTTCAAACTCTGTCCCGGTTATGAGCACACCTTTCTGTTTAGCCATTATAAATCCAAGAAACTTCCTTACCGTCTCCAGGTCTCCCTCAAGTGTGGTTTCGATCGATAGTTCCTCTTTTTCGATCTCAAAGGAGACATCGTTTAATGAATAGGCACTCACATGATCTCGTGATAATCTCGAATACAGGTCTTCAACAAAATCCTCCACGTTCTCGCCTTTGAATAGGATTGGGACTCCGTCTGGTTTTTCCACGCCCGTCACAGCTTTCCATCGCTCTATTGTATAGTCGATCCTCTTTCGCTCTGCATCATCCGTATATTTTGCAACTATGAGGTACATCTGAAATCACCGGTATTACTCATTTCATCCCGATCCTAGATAAATTTTTCTCCACAATGGAGATATAATGTTATGGTTCTGTCCCTATTTCAGCGTGACGCCATAACAACAGTAACATTATCTTTCGCATCACGCACAAGAGCTGCCTTAACCAGACGTCTGCACCCATCATCTCGGCTCCGCGACATGGAAATGGAAACCACTGCCCGGATCTCCGCATCCTCCAGTGTATCGCTGAGACCATCTGAGCAGAGGAGCAGCATACCTCTGCCGATTTTTACATCATAGAGGTCTGGCTTGACACCTTTCTGCCCGATCACCCTTGTCACGATGTTCTTCTTAGGGTGGGTGAACGCCTCATCCTCATCGATAGTTCCCCGGTTCACAAGTTCCTGAACGTAGGAGTGATCCCTTGTCACCTGCACAATCCCGCCGCCACCTCGATTCCTGCCCCCATCTCCGGATTCTATCAGGTACGCCCTGCTGTCGCCAACATTCGCAACCACACCCATGCCATCATCCAAAAGAAGCGCAGCCACAAGCGTTGTGCCCATGTTATGTCGCTCGGGCACAAGATTTGCCTGATAACAGATATCCTCGTTCGCCTTTGCAAAGCCCGCTGTCAGCAGTTCTTTCATCGTTTCGGGCGCGGGAGTGAGGGTCTTTCGAGCAGCAACCCACCTCGTAACAGTCTCCACAAGCGCTATAACCGCGAGCCTGCTTGCGACCTCTCCGGCTGCGCCACCCCCTAATCCGTCTGCGACTGCAAGTAGGTGGAGATTTCTGCTGGCGTGCTCGATGGTGACGGTATCGTAGGCGTCCTCGTTGTTACTTCTGCCACCCTTATCGGTTGCGCCGCAATATGTGAGCACGGTTATTCCCCCACATTATCAAAACAATTCCATAAACATACCGCCTCACTCACAAATCATCATAACAGGCGTCCTATTCATTACCCCAGAATTCAAAAGCACCCTCTGATAATCCTAACCAGTCTTTAGTCTTATAATCCTCGTTGATATCTTCTTTGAAAACAACGATAACTCTCATGGTGCTATGAACCGGAGCATCTTCCAATAATTCCACGACGCCATTACGGTATATTCCTTCCAACGCACATTTCATCGTGTCCACCTTCATTTTGATCTTCGGAAATCAAGTATCCACTTTCAGCCACAAACATTTTAATCCTCTGTTTCACCCTGACCAATCACATAAGACAGAATACCCACCTCACATTTTTTACTATCATCGCCCCATCCGCACCTGATGTAGTCGTTCGGTTTCACATTCGTAACAGCATCTTACCCCACCATCTCAACCACACCTTTCCTCCGCTTAAGCACCACGCCTCTTAAACTCTTTCCAGAGATTTATCTTTCCTTACAAAAAATTTGGCAATGCCTCACAGAGAAACTGCTCTTTTTGGTGTCTTAAGTGACATCTTGACGTTACTAATTTTGTTTTCAATCGAAGATGTTTTTGTGCATATCGCGGTTTCGATACCACCATGCATAGTTTGTGTACCCCACACCAATGAGACAATCGATTGCGATCCGGAAGCCACCGGATGGCACATCATGATAGATGGTCTTGAGTACCCCTAATCTAAAACTCTGGTCAGGATGGTTACCAAACATGAAGGCCTGGATATCGACATAGGAATAAAAGGTAAACACGGAATTTTGAAATCAATGGAGACACGCGTTGCTTTTCTGAGTGACCCAAATCACAAAATTGTGTTTCACTACACCCCATCACATTTCATGGATGAACCAGGTTGAAATCCGGTTCAGCATCTTGGTCAAAAAATTGCTAAAAAGAGCGTAACTACTCAGGTATGTTGATTGGTTGCCCGATTGCGATTCTGTACTTTCTGGCAAGAAAAATAACCGCGGAGGGCGCAGAGGAACGCTAGAAGCATTTAACCGTTTATTTCCCATCTGCGTCTCTCTGCGTACTCTG
>JAYEGI010000250.1:0-8338 GCA_034659035.1 Methanobacteriota archaeon | reverse complement strand
TCAACAACGGATCAGTCAACGGCACGATCACCATCGAGGAGATCGGCGACCCGATCAACGGAACAGAAGACAGCGGGAACCGGACAGGCCTTGGCACAGACTCCATACCTGTCAAGGGCGCCAACGTCATAGTAAACAGAAGTATCAAGGCAGCACTCAATGATACAGGCGGATATGTGCATATCAGGGTCGAGTACAACGAGTCGCAACTCGGGAACATCGATGAGAACACGCTCTACATCTACAAGTTCGTAAACGGCACTGGCTGGGTGAAACTGGTTAAAGGCAAGCCATCCTACTGCATCGCAAACGGCAGGAACACAACCGCAAACTATGTCTGGGTCAATGTGACCGAATGCAGCAGATTACTGCTCGCAGGCACGGGAGCAGCGACGTCAACGCCATCCCGCAGCGGCGGCGGTGGCGGTGGCGGCACATATCCACCAGACTGGTTCGATACCGCGACGCCTGCCGTGACCGCGATGAAATCGCCGGCAGCATCGGCGACCTCGACAGATGCGCCGCCGGGCGGGCGCGTGACACCAGCATCGACAAAGACGAAACCCGCTGCGGCAAAGGCGATCACACCGGCGGCGGAAGGGTCGACGGCAGGGAAGCCTGCGAATGGTGCGCCGGGCTTCACCGCGGTATTCGTGATCGCAGGGCTGCTTGCAATCGCTTACGCGATGATGCGGCGCAGAGGGTAGGTCAGGAGATAGGTAAAGGTGAAATATCGACCGGTTGACCGATACAACTCCAGTCGTGACCCGGAGTAAGAAAGACCACCACCAGTGCACCTGAAATCCAGGAAGCAGGGTAATCATGCCAGAAAAAGCAGTGGCATCAGGACTCGCAGACCGACGGCAGGATGCTGTTGCACACACCAGCGGTCTGCTCCTGATCCTGGCTGGTGCAGGCACCGGCAAGATCGCGTAACATGGTGCAGGAACTTAAAGGTAGGTCCTGCGCAGATACTTGCTCTAACATTCTCCAGGGCAGCCGCAGCCAACATGTGAGCACAGGCCGAGAAGTTGCTCAACTGGACATCTGAGGTGCATGTAAGTACGTTTCATTCATTCTGCGCAGGAGTATCCGGGATAATGTGGATAAGTGTGGAGTGCGCCCGGAATTCTTGATTCGGGAATACGTTTTGCGGCGAAGGAAATATTATACGAGTGCCCGAAGGTGCGGAATATAGCGTAGAAGATGCCACTAAATGCATCATGCATAACTGTTTTAATGTATTGAATCAGGTTGTTTCTATCACGAATTACATGCTAAAATCGGCTATTTGCAAAGGAATACATGATTATTTGTACGCAGGATTCGATTTTATTCGTAATCAGTCCATTTTTGAATTTTACAACCGGGTGAAGCATTATAACGAAGATAGAGAATTGGAATTGCGGCGGTGTCCGGGTCTGGTACAGCATCTGCGTCTGGTCGACCGAACGGTTGTACTGACCCCGCGCTCGCGATTAGCAGGAGCTTTCTGTTATGTGCAGGATTTTTCTGGGAAACGTGATGGAATTTCGGTGGATGTTCGCGAGGTGATTGTGGCTGGATGACGGCATGGCTGGGAATTGTGTTCGGAACTCGGTAGTTTCGGAAGTACTGGAGGATGGGAACGTCTTTAATGTAATAAAGTCAAGTTGGGTGCATAGAGTCGTGTGCCACACGCCGTAAGAGAAATTGAATCTGCAATGTTTCATTCGGGGTCATCAAATGAACAAAACAACAAAAGAATTGCCCCTTCGATACGTGGAAAGGGAGTTGCAACTGATCAGCATCGATCCTCTGGTAATGTTCGATCAGGAAGGGGTCATTCTGGATGTTAATGATGCCATGTCTCGGGTTACCGGTAGATCCATAGATGAGTTGATAGGAACACCGTTTGCCGACTATTTCACCGATCCTGAAAGGGCATACAAAGGTGCGATGCTGACCTTTGAGACTGGAGAGGTTCGGGATTACGAACTGGTCATGAAATCCCGGGACGGAACCGAGACCGTCGTTTCATACAACGCTTCGGTCTACAGGGATCAGAAAGGAAACGTGGTTGGTGCCTTTGCCGCTGCTCATGACATCACAGAGCACAAAGCTGCCGAGCATGAAATAGAAAATCTTCAAGAGTACAATCGAGGATTGATTGAGACAAGCCTTGATCCTCTTGTAACCTTCGACAAAGAAGGGGTCATCCTGGATGTGAACGGGGCCACGATTCAAGCTACCGGAAGAACTCGTAAGGAGTTGATAGGAACACCGTTTGCCGACTATTTCACAGATCCTGAAAGGGCGTACAAAGGTGCGATGCTGACCTTTGAGACCGGAGAGGTTCGGGATTATGAACTGGTCATGAAGGCCGTGGACGGAACCGAGACCATCGTTTCATACAACGCTTCGGTCTACAGGGATCAGAAAGGAAACGTGGTTGGTGCCTTTGCCGCTGCTCGCGACATCACAGAGCAAAAAAATGCTGAAATTGCGCTTCATGAAAGTAAAGCAGAACTCGATCTGATCTTCCGGATCGCTGCTGACGGAATGTGTGTAATAGATGCTGATTTTAACATCATCCGGGTGAATAAAACATTTATCCGAATGGTGGACCTGGACGAGGATGAAATCATCGGTAAGAAATGCTACGATGTCTTCGGCGGGGAACTCTGCCGTTCAAAAGATTGCCCACTTAAGAAGATGAAAAAGGGAGAGCAGTTTGCTGAACACGAATCGGTCAAGGAGCGATCGGACGGTAAAGAGATACCGGTTATCGTGAATGCTGCAAGATTAGATCGGGACGGTGAATTTATTGGGATTGTAGAGGATTTTAAGGACATTACCGAGCGCAAGCGGGCTGAAGAAGAAATTCGTGAGCTCCAGCGCTACAATCGTGGATTGATTGAGGTAAACCTTGATCCTCTGGTAACATTTGATCATAAGGGAATTATCCTGGATGTGAACGAGGCTACAATTCGAGCTACCGGAAGAACCCGTAAGGAGTTGATAGGAACACCGTTTGCCGGCTATTTCACAGATCCTGAAAGGGCATACAAAGGTGCGATGCTGACCTTTGAGACCGGAGAGGTTCGGGATTACGAACTGGTCATGAAATCCCGGGACGGAACCGAGACCGTCGTTTCATACAACGCTTCGGTCTACAGGGATCAGAACGGAAACGTGGTTGGGGCCTTTGCCGCTGCTCGCGACATCACAGAGCAAAAAAATGCTGAAATTGCGCTTCATGAAAGCAAAGCCGAACTCGACCTGATCTTCCGGATCGCTGCTGATGGAATGTGTGTAATAGATGCTGATTTTAACATCGCCCGGGTGAATAAAACATTTATCCGAATGGTGGACCTGGACGAGGATGAAATCATCGGTAAGAAATGCTACGATATCTTCGGTGGGAAACTCTGCCGTTCGAAAGAGTGTCCACTTAAGAAGATGAAAAAGGGAGAGCCGTTTGCTGAACACGAATCTGTCAAGGCGAGATCGGATGGTAAAAAGATACCAGTTATCGTGAATGCTGCAAGATTAGATCGGGGCGGTGAATTTGTTGGGATTGTAGAGGATTTTAAGGACATTACCGAGCGCAAGCAGGCTGAAGAAGAAATTCTTGAGCTCCAGCGCTACAATCGTGGATTGATTGAGGTAAATCTTGATCCTCTGTTAACATTCGATCATAAAGGGATCATCATGGATGTGAATGGGGCCACAATTCGAGCTACCGGCAGAACTCGAGAAGAGCTGATAGGAACGCCGTTTGCCGATCATTTCACCGATCCTGAAAGGGCATACAAAGGTGCGATGCTGACCTTTGAGACCGGAGAGGTTCGAGATTATGAACTGGTTATGAAATCAAAGGACGGAACCGAAACTATGGTTGCTTGCAACGCTTCGGTCTACAAGGATCAGAACGGAAACGTGGTTGGGGCCTTTGCTGCTGCCCGCGATATCACAGAACGCAAAGCTGCGGAACAAGAGTTGCGGGAAACCGTGGAGAGGCTCGAGGAGTACACCAATCGCATCAACAATCTCGTGGTAACGATGCTCGGGGAGATTGCAGTCAAATGATATCGGTCATAACTTCCGTCAACCGTTTTCATACGGGCGTTCACTATATAATACGGAGATTTGTATAAAATGGGCGTGGATATCGACGAACTGGCAAAACGGCTGGAAACTCAGGTATTGGAGGATGCTAAAGAAGCGTTCTCAGAGACGGTGATCGAATATGCCTACAATCCAAGAAACATGGGAGAGATCAGTGACGCTGATGGAGTCGGGAAGATAACAGGCACCTGCGGAGATACGGTGCAGATACAGATCCGCGTTGAGAACGGCAGAATAAACGAGAGTGGGTTCATAACCGATGGGTGCGGCACATCGATTGCGTGTGGGAGTATGCTCACAGAGATGATCACAGATAAGACGATTGAGGGGGCGCTTGCAATCACGAGCAGCGATCTCCTGCGCAGTCTGGGCGGACTGCCTGATGAGAATGTGCACTGTACGGTTCTTGCGGTGGATGTTCTGCGGGAAGCGATTGCTGATTATCGTGAATCGAGATCGAATAAGTAGACTTGAGTGAAATAAACAAGGAGATGATCAAGAATGAAAGTCGGGTATTCCAACGGATGGAGAAGGCGGCATCGATGATACTGTGGGTCAGCATTTCGGCAGGGTTCCAACATACACCCTCGTAGATATTGACACAGACGATGTTACGATGATTCCGAACACCAGCGAGCACAGGGGCGGTGTTGGGGTGCCGCCAGATTTCATATCGAAGACGGGCACCTATGTCATGCTCTGCTCCGGGCTGGGGCCAAAAGCGGTCCGTATATTCGAAGAGTTCGGCATCGACGTCTTCGTGGGTGCAGAGGGTACGGTGCGTGATGTGATCGAGGCATGGCAGCAGGGGCAGCTTGCAGAAGCGACCGATGAGAACGCATGTGAAGAGCATAGGGATCACTGAAATGCGGTTTGGCATGCCTTGAGATTATGGATGTGTGTCGCCTCACTGGCGCAGGTGGGGCATCGATGAATAGTGTCCTGAAGCCAGAATCGGCTATGTTTAAGAATCATGACTACTGACCGCCAATCATATGAAACCCATGCGATCGATATGGCGGTCTTATAATATCGTAGTCGGTATAGCTACTGATGGGCACAATCTCGAGTGCAATGGTGAGATAAACGGTGGGAGATTGCTATATTACAGGCTCCGTACTTAAGTCCGGGGTTTAGTGACTTCGGAAGACTGGTATGATACCATCTCATGTGTTGGGGGTCGGATTGGACGCGTGGTGAAGCGGCGTTCTGGGGTGCGTATTCGTCGAATCTCCGTGTGAGATGCACCCAAAAGGTTTATATCACAGAAAAGTTTATATAATATGTGCTCGGTTTGAGATTCATATTCCAAAAATGGTATGTGTTTAGCTACCAGATTCGCTATCAAGAGCCATAATAGACCAAAATCGACATAAAACAAGAGTTCTCAGGGTATTCCGCTTGTTATCGTTTTTGAATCTGGAAATTGTAGCCATTATCAAAAATCGAAAAATATACGAAATTACACCGCCTACCGATGTCGATTTAGTGAGCTAAACACATACCAAAAATGTAATATGAATAAAGGAGGATGTCCGGAATGCAGACTGACAGACGTCCCGAAGCAATGGGTAAAACTGTGATATTTGAAGAAAAATACGGTGTAGCTATAGAAAAGTTCTCTACTACATCAGATATTGTGAAATTTATAGAAGATAAAATTGGTAGAGAACTACAAGTCATCGAACCTTGTGGTCATGGTATTGTATCTACCAGAGGTAATGTCTTTAAGCTAAGGGATTATGATATAAATCGTATGTTTGACGAGACAATAAACTTATAGATAAGGTAACAAATTTTATGGATATGGAGGAAGTTTTTGAGATCGCTTCTTCCGAAATATCCGAAATTAGAGCAAGAAAAGATATCGGTGATCCAAATGCGGGCAATCTGATTAAATATGCCGAGATAATTAAAAGATTGAAAAATCATCTCGAAGAAATTAACAAAATTAAAGTTAGTTTAATAGAATATGAAAGTGAACAAAAGAAGAGAGAAAGCGATAGCCGCGTACGAGAAGCCATTTTAATAATTAGTACATCCATAATAGGCGCGATTGTGGGGGCAATTTTGGTGTGAGTTTAATTTATTTATCTACACTTGATCCTGAACGAGTTTGTGCTCGGTCAGCATATCTAATCTACCCCACTTTTGTCCACTACATTCGCAACACGCGACCCCAAGCCAGCAGATGCTCCCGACTTTGTCGGGGGTGGCACGGACGGGGCGTCAGGCTGTAATTGAGGTAAACCCTTTTGTCTGGGAGTCTCAAGAGTAAGCATCATCGGACTAAACTCGGCAGCATAACACAAATACCGAATACCAATCAATAACTCAAGAGAGATGACCCAACAATGATCATATCAATAGCAAGCGGAAAGGGCGGCACAGGAAAGACCACAGTGGCGGTAAATCTTGCGTTGTCGCTCTCAAATGTACAGTTACTGGATTGCGATGTCGAAGAGCCGAATTCGCACATATTCCTCAAACCGGAGATAACGGATGTAAAGTCAGCATGTACACTCGTACCAGTAATCAATCCCGATTTGTGCGATTACTGTGGGAAATGTGCGGCTGCATGTGAGTATAACGCAATCGTCGTGCTCCCGACACAGGTCATGGTATTTTCAGAACTCTGCCATGGTTGCGGTCTATGCTCCATGGTCTGCCCGCGGGATGCAATCAGCGAGGAGACAAGAGAGATCGGCGTTGTCAGGAAGGGGAGAAGTGGCGACAACATAGAACTCGTGTATGGGCTGCTCCATATCGGCGAGATCATGGCAGCGCCCCTGATCGACCACGTAAAAGAAGAGATCGATCCGGAAAAGACTGTGATCATTGATGCGCCACCTGGGACCGCATGTCCTGTGATCGCAGCGATATCGGGTAGCGATTACTGTATTCTTGTGACAGAACCAACACCGTTTGGACTGTATGATCTGAAACTGATAGTAGAGGTGCTTAAAGTGCTAAATATACCTTCTGGAGTGGTTATAAATAAAGCGGGAATCGGGGACCGGGAAGTCTACGACTACTGTAAAGAAGAAGGGATTCCGATCTTGCTTGAGATTCCTTATGATAAGAAGATCGCAGAGCATTATTCGGAAGGCGTACCGTTTGTGAATGCAATTCCGGAGTGGAAGAACCGATTTTCCGGAATGATCGAGGGAATCAGGGGGGAATTATGAAGCAGATAACCATCATAAGCGGAAAAGGCGGCACAGGGAAGACGACACTCGTCGCATCGTTTGCATCCCTAGCAAGGAATCTGGTTATCGCTGACTGCGATGTAGACGCACCCGATCTTCATCTGCTGCTGCATCCTGAGATCGTTACAAGAGAGGAGTTCAAAGGTTTAAACGTTGCAGCAATTGATGAATCAAAGTGTATAGAATGCGGAATATGCGAAGAAGCGTGCAGGTTCAAGGCAATATCCAATACCGGGTCGGGTTACGCAGTCGATCCGACACGCTGCGAGGGCTGTGGCGTATGTGTCTTTGTATGTGATCAGGATGCGGCCATCCTTAAAGAGCGCGTCTCAGGGTACGCATTCATCTCAAAGACGAAGTACGGGACGATGGCTCATGCACAGCTAAACATCGCAGAGGAAGCGTCTGGAAAACTGGTCACGGTTGTCAGGAACAACGCACAGCGAGTCGCAGAAGAGGAAGGTTCGGAACTTATCCTGATCGACGGGTCTCCCGGCATCGGCTGCCCTGTGATTGCGTCCTTAACCGGTGTGGACCTCGCGCTTGTCATCACAGAACCCACTATGTCAGGACTGCACGACCTCGAGCGAATCCTTGATGTGACCCAGCATTTCGGGATTGCGTCGGTTGTCTGCATCAACAAGTACGACATCAATTACGCGAACAGCAGGAGGATTACCGAGTTTTGCCAGGAGCGCGGGGTTATGATTGTCAGGAATATTCCTTATGACCCCGTAGTCACCGAGGCGATGGTTGCAGCCATGCCAGTGGTTGAATTCTCAGATGGAGAAGTATCAGACGCAATAAGGGAGATCTGGATGAGTATAAGATGAAGATGGTTTATGGACCGGTTCCATCGCGGCGGCTTGGTCGCTCTTTGGGTGTCAATCCGATCCCACTTAAAACCTGTAACTATTCCTGTGTGTACTGCCAGCTTGGCAGGACAATGCAGATGACCAATCAGCGTAGAGACTTCTTTCCACCAGAAGAGATACTAAACGAGATCAAAGGAGCAATAG
>JAYEGI010000249.1:0-1890 GCA_034659035.1 Methanobacteriota archaeon | reverse complement strand
TGCGTTCCTCTGATCTAACGCAAGGTCGCAAAGGTGAGAGAGACGCAAAGTTGAGAGAGATACGCCCGCGTTTTTTCACATACGTGAGGGAACTACCGTTAACGACCACAGAAAACGTCAGAACAGCAAAAATCTTACAAAAGGTGATCACCTATCGATATTTGTGAAACGCGCCGTATTCAGCGCGCCACTTATCTATTGTCCATTGAGGACGGGGTGACAAAAAGGAACAAAAATGGCAAGGTTTTGGGATGTGGAACTCACCCGAATATGGAGAGTTTTCATCACCCCAGCCCTCGCGTCTTTGCGTTCCTCTGATTTAACGAGAAAGTCGAGAGAGACGCAAAGACGAAGGAGTGACGCCCACAATTACTACAACGTGGAGGGTGGGCTACTGCTATCAACCACAGAAAACGTTAGAACCAGGCATTTTTGATGCTCAACCCGTACATGTTCAATAACTTGTGGGTAAAATCAGTAGAATCAGCATTAATCTGTGGCTAAAAACCCTTATCAGCCACTGATTTACACAGATTACACCGATTGAGGACTATCTGTTTGCCACACGTTATTGAGCATATTCCTCAACCCCACGGCTCGAGCAGGCATGCCGGACACCGGTCTCTGAGCTCGCAGTCCCCGCACGATCGTGGATGTCGGTTGCAACCAGCACGCCTGAGATACTGCGCGGCAACTTCTGCCTCGCTTCCGCTTGGAATCTCGGTTGGATAATATCCGGACCATGCAACGTCGGTCAGTCCCGCATCCCTACACTGCTCGGTCAGATCGTTCATCAGATCCTTGCTGGGTCCGGGATGGTAATACAATATGAAGTTCGGTCTGAATCCGATCAATCGGTACGGTATCGATGAATCGATCTCTGCGATGAATGCTGCGATTCTTGCGATCTGGTGCTCGGTGATACCTGGTATCACAACCGTTCTGAATACGCGGATACTCTCCCTGGCGTCCGTTGCAAGGACGCTCGCATTCCTGAGTACTGGTGTGGATGGTGCACCCGTCAGCAGCTGGTGCACATCATTGTCGTACGCCTTGATCTCATAAGAGATCGATGTCGCGATGTCGATCACCCGTTTCAAGGTCTTTTGCGTGCAGAAACCATTGGTTGCAATCCCCACACCGATATCCGGATCTTTTTTTCGGATTATCCGCACCACCTCCTCGATATATGGCAGATGGATCGTTGGCTCGCCCCCTGTGAAACTGATCTTATCGGTGTCGGGCATCATTCTGGATATCGCTTCTGCTGCCAGTCTCTCTGGCTCTACATACTCCCGGTAGAACCATTGCGCATCAGGGTACTGCGATACCCGGTAAGCATTACAGTAGATGCATCGAAAAGAGCATCCGAGCATGGTAACCGAGTAACTGGCAAGTCTTCTTGAGAGCATTGTGTATGCGATCTGCGGTAACTCTGCCCGGCATACGCCACGCTCGCCATTGAGTCGATTGACTCCGCACGTCCATTCGCAGAGATTACATCGCGCAAACTCGGATAGATACTGCACGACCCATAATCTGTTCAGGGTGCTGAAATAGATTGTGGCTATGTGGACGGATTGCGATTATTTAATGCTTTTCGAAAACTCGCACGATTTGTTCAAAGATTTTTATTCGTGGGTGTATCGAAATCGTCGGAGCCATTTCGGAAGCGAGCGCCAGAGCAATACGGCAGTCTCCGGTGTCAGTAGTTCCGAATACCCCTACTTCCGAATACATTTATATTCTATAAAGCATAGTCCCATCACCCAACAAATGAGGTGATGGACGACTATGCTGGTAAAACAATCAGATATTAGAGCCGTACTCATGAATAAGCTTTGCGGCGAAGAAAGTTTGATACGAGTGCCGAAAGGCGCAGAATATAGC
>JAYEGI010000248.1:0-27213 GCA_034659035.1 Methanobacteriota archaeon | reverse complement strand
CGTTCGGCGGTTGGATTTGCTTCTGTATTATGGCCATCCATGTTATCACCCTCAGATCACCATAATTGTGCTTATTGTATATAAGAGTGGTGATGGTTTAGTGATACCTTAACCGAACACCGATGAACAAGTCTTATCGCACTCTCCACAGCCACGTCCATCTGCTCAAGAATGATATCGCCGCTGCTCAGCCGTTCACCAATGATGCCTGTCACACAGGCTGTGGGGATATCAAACAGTCGCCCCATTATAAAAAGCAGTGAGCATTCCATCTCCATGTTTACCGCACCCAACCTGCTCCAATAATCCACAGCATCCCGGTATCTGATCTCACCGGGCTGGTATCCACGAAATCCATCCTTTCTGCCCTGACCTGTATAAAATGTTGCCGTAGAAACGGTAATCCCACTTACATAAGGAATCTCAAGTTTTTCCGCTGTTTGGATCAGTTCATAAGTCATCCTGATATCAGGGACGGCTGGATATTCCGGGTCAGGAATAATCTGAGGAGATGCCCCGTCCAGTCTCACCGCACCCTCTGAAATAGCGACTTTCCCTGCAGATGCTTCCTTGCTCAAGCCGCCGCATGTTCCAACACGAATCACCCCTTTTAACACTGGCATACTCTTGAATGCCTCGTCCAGCATTATCGAAAGCCCTGGCCCACCTATTCCATGCGAGATTACTGCTATCTTCGTATTCGAAGACGTTCCAATCCAGGTTCTGTATTCTCGATTGTTGCCGATCATTAGAGGATTATCCAGATGAGCTGCGATCTTATCGGTTCTGCTTGGGTCTCCACACGTGATCAACCATTGAGTATCGCTTACAAGATTCTGATTGATATCCAGATGGTATATATTTCGCATTTCACGCCTCGTGTTCGTTTACAAAGGCACGCTTCGTTCCATGCGGGTATTCATGGGGCTGCCAGAGAGGTGCCCCATCCCAGTCCGAATAGGGATTGCATGCACCGAGCTCTTCAGCCACGTATCCGAGTTCCATGCGCTCAAGCCGCTTCCAAGTCGGGACTCCCGTCTCAGGGTCGTAGCCGTGCACCCTGTAATAATCGATAAGCATCTCTGCATGTTTCTCAAGCCCTGCCGGCTTCAGGAACGCAGCGAAGGAGCCACCGGCGTTTCCATCACCCAGGATGCCGTTGCAGGGTGAAAGGGTGCTGACCTTGATCCTGCTTGTCATGCACAGAGGTGTGCCTGTGAGATGACCAGGAGCAAGGCAAAGGACGTTTTCCGGACATATTTGGCTGATTCCAGGCTTAACCTCATCGAAGAGCGTCTTTGAGTTTAACACTCTTCCGCCTATGAAATTTCTCGCAACCGGCTCGTTCAGCGGCTGCTTTGTGACCGTTTTCCTCGTTAGGTCTACTTTCGTAATGGTTTCTCTCCAGCCGTACATCTTTCCCCTCCTCTTCTTGTATTCATGCGAGCGACGAGCGTCGCAGACCATACCAATAACAGCCATTCGTCACCTCGCGGGGTAGTAATTAGCAGCAGTTTAGATAACGTTTTCGGGGCACAATCGGATTTTCCAGTGATATAATGAAGCACTCTTTCCGGAATCTCTTTGATCGTTGATGCGTTGCAATCTTGGATTAGCTGCGGACATCCGTTCTTTTCTATTAAATTGGTTATTTTCATGGTTTTTGGTTGGATGCAACAGAAACAAAAATATTAGACGATAAAATGGAAAGTTTGACTGTCACTATGTTTTTAGACCGTGCCATGAGGCGGCACATCGGGGAGATTGATGGGTGTTGTGAGGCACTTTGCCAGTTGATGAACGTATATACTTCGACTGAAATGCTTTGCCAACCCAACCGTTAGCGATCATCGAAAAACGCCAGATACCTGAAAAATTTGATTGTGTCAGTGTTAAGTAGGGTAACAAACAGATAGAAGTAAAGGAGATTACAATGAAAAGTTCAGGATTTGAAAAGTTACATTTATCAAAAGAGATGCACCAGGCAATCACAGATATGGGTTTTGAAGAGCCCACCACGATTCAGGATCGATCCATTCCATATCTGTTAGATGGCAAAGATGTTATTGGACAGGCGCAGACCGGTACCGGGAAGACTGCGGCTTTCGGAATTGCAACTTTAGAAAGAGTGGATCCGGAAAATAATAAATTGCAGGCTGTAATTTTGTGCCCTACAAGAGAGCTTGCAATTCAGGTATCAGAAGAACTGAAAAATCTTTCAAAGTACAAAAAACGTATCAGGATTCTTCCTGTCTATGGTGGGCAGCCTATAGGGCGCCAGATTAAAGCATTAAAAGCAGGTGTGCATATTATTATCGGCACTCCTGGCCGCGTCATGGATCATTTAAACCGCCGCACTCTGAAATTAGATAGTGTAAAGATTATCATACTGGATGAAGCAGATGAAATGCTGGACATGGGATTTAGAGATGACATCGAGACTGTTGTTAAGAAACTCCCTGAGAAAAGACAGACCATCCTATTCTCTGCAACCATGCCAAAGCCAATCTTAAAATTGACGAGACGATATCAGAAAGACCCACAACTGATAAAATTGGTACATAGGGAGATGACCGTTCCCGATGTCGAACAATTTTTTGTTGAAGTCAAATCACAAGCAAAAACAGAGGCACTGTCCCGTTTAATCGATCTTTACAATCTGAAATTGTCGCTGGTCTTCTGTAACACAAAAAGACGTGTGAATGAACTGGTTGAAAGCTTAAAGGCGAGAGGATATCTGACTGAGGGTCTACACGGAGATCTGCAGCAGAAGCAAAGAGACAGCGTCATGTCCAAATTCAGAGGGGGGGACATCGATATTGTGGTGGCAACTGATGTGGCAGCCCGGGGAATCGATGTAGGGGCTACAGACGCAGTGTTTAACTATGACATACCCACCGATGATGAATATTATGTGCATAGAATCGGAAGGACCGCCAGAGCAGGAAAAGCGGGGCGTGCGTTTACATTTGTGGTCAGCAAGGAGGCATATAGGATAAGGCAGATACAAAGATTCACAAAAACTAAAATGATACCTTTGAAAGTTCCTTCGGTAAGCGATGTCGAAGAGATCAGGACGAACTTGCTTTTAGAAAAAGTTAAAGGAATTATTGATGCCGGACATCTGAGAAAATGTAGTAATTTGGTTGAAAAACTTGTTCAGGAAGATTATACTTCTTTAGAAGTGGCTGCTGCTTTACTAAAGATAGTGAATGATGAAGGGTATAAATAATAGGCGATGCAAAAAAAGCGTGAAAGCGCAACCATAGTGTGTTGCAGAGTGCGATTGGGTACGTTGTTTTGGAAGCTACCGTCGAGTTGCTGCCCCACCCTCATTGAAGATACAACGAGAAAATATATGGGGGGGGGTCTATTCGATTTGACTTGCCATGTTAATTCGGTAAAAATATGGCGACATGCAACCATGACCTGGGCAGTATTTCAATGAATAACAATCTGGAAAAGCGGTTTTGGGAGATAGATTTCCTGCGTGGACTTGCGATAATCATGATGATAGTCTTCCATCTGCTCTATGATCTGACTTACTTTGGAGGATGTGATCTCAATTTACACTCTGGTTTTTGGCTATATTTTGCATGTTCTACTGCCACAATTTTTATTTTTTTAGTTGGAGTGTCATTAACTATCAGTTTTTCAAGATCCGAGAAAATACAGAATTTAAGGAAAAAATTATACCTGAAATATATCAAAAGAGGTTTGAAGATATTTTCATGGGGCTTAATTATTACCTTGATGACTTGGATCTTTTTGAGAGACGGTTTCGTCCTATTTGGAGTGCTCCATCTCATCGGAATTTCGATTATCCTGGCATACCCTATCTTAAAACTCCATTATTGGAATCTGTTGCTGGGTATTGCCTTCATAGCCCTTGGAATCTATTTGAAGAACTTTACTTTCGGTTTTCCCTGGTTGTTGTGGTTGGGATTCGTGCCCGACTATTTTTATACCGTTGACTACTTCTCAATTTTCCCATGATTTGGAGTGGTTCTGATCGGGATCTTTTTTGGAAATTTGCTATATCCTGACTGCACACGCAAATTTAAACTTTATGATCTCTCCAATTTTAGTTTTACAGGATTGTTTTGCCTTTTAGGAAGGAATTCGTTGTTAATCTACCTGATTCATCAACCAATACTGATTATATTGCTGTATCTTCTGGGTATTGGAGATATTGTGGATATGTATCGTTAATCCAATAGATAATCGCCCCTCTCATCCGTCCATCAACTCTTCATACACCACTTCAACCGCACCAAGCATCTTCTCCTGAGTGACACCAAGCAGTCCTGCCGTATACATCGCACCGCCTGCGCCGACGCCTTCCTTGACCTCACCTGCCTCATATTTGCGCAATCCCGCTATATGCGAACCTGCAAAACCCGGATCGGCAACATGGATCGGGCATCCGAGATCGTGGATCACTGCATCAAAGTCGATCGAAGGATCCTGTGACACGTACTTCGTGGTCGCAATTGAGATTCTGCTGGTATCGATGCCGAGATGTGTAAGTATCATAAATACCGCAATCATCTGGGTACCACCTGCGAGAACGATGCTCATGTCAGACGACACCGTGCCGCGGATCAGCCCTGCAACAGCAGGCATCATCGGATCGCCGATGGCCGCGATGGCACGCAGCGGATCAGCACGCGCCTTGTCTATGGTAAGTCCTGATGCATCGATGCCCTGCCGCACAACTGCACGTTTGATATCGAGTGGATTATTTATATAACTGCTGCTGACACCGTAATCGTGCCCGAGTGCTGTGAGGATGCCAAGAGCAGTGGTCGTACCACCGGGGATGCTTTCGCCTATGATGATAAAATCTGATAGTTTCCCGAGTTGCATGCCGATCTGTGTTGAGCGCTCGTAGATCATACTCGCATCAGGCACAGCGTCCCCATACCTGATATCAAGCCCGGGCACGGCGCCAAGATCGATTGCCGGAACATCTGGCACGATCCGGAGTCCTGCGTTTACGAAGAGGTACGGGATGCCTGTCAGTTGCAGCGCAGCACGGGTCACAACAGCAGGCGTTGGCGCACCGGCCGGTTTCATCGGCAGTTCCGGAACGCTATGGGTGCTGCCATATACTACGATCTCGGCATCGCCTGCCGGCGTGTAATCATTCAGTTCGGTGGTTGCGCCCGCAGCCGAGATATTCGGGATCCGGCACGTATCGGTGTTCGAGAGTACGCAGAGAAAAAGAGGGTTGGACCAACAGTCTTCCGGGGTTTCGGTCGACGTGATCCAATTGCTTGACATTTTTCCTGGTCGCAAAACCGCGAGAGAATTTCTCTGCGGCATGTTTACAATGACTATGTGCTGGATGTTGCCATAATGCTGACAGAGGTGGGATGCTTGGTGATATGGCCTATCTCAGCCCCGACTAAGTGTTTCACACCTTTTTCAGCAGCTGTGTCCAGTATCCGCTGGGTGATCACACCATCAAAAACCACGCTCTCGATGTTATTGGTGCAACCTTTCAGCGAATCCGCCAGATCCCGCACCGACACCTCCTTGATGACGTTGGTGTCGCCATCGAGCAGCCGTGCACCCATGGTATTGGAAAGTTCCTTTATATGTGTCAAGAATTCGGAACCGTTCTCTGGTTTCTCGACCTTGATATGTTTCGAAACGGCTTTCTTGCGTACCTTCGTGCCGCGATCGTGTACCTTCTTCTTTGGTTCGGCTTCCTGCGCATAACTGATGACCGCCTGCTCGACCGGCTCCTTCTGGCGCAGTGCTGTTATGATCTCCTTCTGGACGAGTTCCTCGACGCCCTTACCATCAGGAGCACGTGCCACAAAATCAATGTCCGCCATCTGGAGCAATTCCTTGATGATCAGTTCTCCGCCGCGATCTCCATCTGTGAATGCTGTAACGGTCTTCTCCTTGCACAGCGGGATGATCGAATCCGGAATGCTCGTGCCGCCGACAGCGACTGTATTCTTAATCCCGTATCTCAGCATAGTGAGCACATCCGCCCGCCCCTCAACAAGGATAATTGCGTCGGAGTCAGTTACATGCGGACCTGCAGGAAGATTATCTGTGCCATAAGTAGTAATCTCCTCAATCCTCACCGATTTCTTGACCTCATCAGCAATCTCCTGGCTTTCAGGGACTGTCTGGTTAAACATCTCGGTAAGGACATACTTCGCCCTGTCGATGATGTGTTTTCTCTTTGCAGCGCGCACATCTATCATCTTCTCAAGCAAGATGTGCGCCGTACATGGACCAACACGGTCGATTGTCTCGAGCGATGCTGCCAGAATCGCAGTCTCGACACGATCGAGGCTTGACGGGATGGTGATAGTTCCGTTTGACTTGCCGCCTTTGGAACTGATAGTTACATCGATCCTGCCGATCCGCCCGGTCTTCTGGAGATCGCGCAGGTCAAGATCGCTGCCCAGCAACCCCTCAGTCTGTCCGAAGATTGCTCCGACTACATCAGGTCTTTCAATGAGTCCATCTGTTGATATTGTAGCTTGAATGACGTATTTCGTTGTATCCGAATCTTGCATATAATTCACCTTTATGTCAATAGTCTACTGGTTAACCCGCTCACACCAATGCATCCCCATAGTAACGCGCCCTAGCTTATGTTACGGTTTATTACATCTTTCTACAGTCTGTGTGAATATGATGGATGATTGACCTCTGATATTCTCCTCGAACCGCTCATGAGTTCTACCTAAGAAACCGTTGAGATCGTGCAAGTATGATTAACCGGAGACTACTTTTTTATCGGTTATGGATAGTTTGTCGGTGACGATATAATAAGGTTGTGGTTCCCAATATCATCTAATATATTTTATAATATCCTGCCGTAGTTTCATAATATGCCGCTTAATCCCCTGGACATCCTTTATATCCTTCTGCACCAGTTTCTTCAGCCGGGAACGCAGGTCTGTGTCGATCACCACATCACGGGACTGTAGATATCTAACGATCTGCGCGGAGAGTTGGTTGCCCCTGCGATCCCAGTCCGTAAGCACAATCACATGATCGTAGTTGCTCGCAAGCGAATCCGCAAAATGCAGCAGGGACTGTCCACAAGGCGACTCGATCGCGCCGCATATCCCGAGATTGCACAGTGTCGACCTGTCGTTTCTCCCCTCCACCACGATCACAGCACCGCTGTTAGACCTCTCTATGAGGTCCTCCAACACGCGCTCGATCAGTTCGTAGCGGCGAACCGCATCCTTAGTTCTAGCGGTCATGCTCAAAAAATAACGACAGCGTCCGGATAACGTCCGCCATGGCAACTCCAATCAGTTCAATCGACTTCCTTGTGCTCGTCTGACCCTTCATCCGGATCTGTGCGGAGTTAATCCCAAATAACCGTGAAAACTCCCTGATCAACTGTTTGTTTGCCTTACCATCGATAGCTTTTGCAGACACTTTCGCACGAATACGGTTTCGCGACTCATCGTATCCGCTTGGGACTTCTGTGCTTCCGGATCCGGGTATAACCTTTAAATCGATTATCACACCGTTTCCGGTATCTTTTATGGCATCCTCGTATGACATTGAGCTTGTTTTTGTGGTTGTAGCCCGGACGCACTAACTCCGTGAGATCATCCACTGGATTTTTCCGTTGTCATCACAGTACCCTCGTGCCGGGCAATATCACCTGTTCCGCATCGGGGTTGGCTTGGCAGTCATCGATAGGTTTACCAGTAACTCCTGCAAGGACCTATTCGAGTGCGGTTATGTGCCCCGTTCTTATGCTCCGGTGATCATCGATTCACACCAGTCCTCGAAGATGGGGTATTGATATGATGGGGCATCATGGTATATATCGGTTGCTGTGAAAGGAAGAGACGATGCCTGTGTACATAGCAGATTCATCAGTATTCATCCTCGGAATGCCGCTTCCCTCACAGGTGCGGAACCGGATCATCACCACACCAGAGGTCATTTCCGAGCTTGTGGACATAAAATCAAAAATGGCATTCGAGGCAGCGCTTGAGTCTGGCGTGGTGGTCGAGCCTCCACTTGCCAACCTCACCCAGGAGGTCAGGTCTCATGCAAGCAGAACCGGTGATATCGAGCGGCTATCCGATACCGATATCGGCATTCTGGCAAAAGCCCTTGAACACGGCGGCATCCTCTGCACCGATGATTATGCGATCCAGAATGTAGCAGAGAGTCTCGGGATCGAAACAGAACCGATCCTGCAGGACGGGATCAAAGAGACGTTCGAATGGGGCAGGCGGTGCAAGGGCTGCGGCAGGCGGTTTGAGAGCGATATCCGGATCTGTCCAATATGTGGAAGTGAAACAAAGGGATATAAAAAGAGCAGAAAGGTTTTAAGATGACTACAATTGGTATCGATATCGGAGGCGCAAACACAAAGGTTGCATCAGCGGATGAGCGCATTGCAGAGATACATTACCTCCCGCTGTGGAAGGACGCAGCACTCCCAAACCTCTTATCAGGTATTGCAGATCGGCTGATGCCAGACAAGGTCGGGGTCGTGATGACCGGCGAACTTGCTGACTGCTTCGAAAACAAGAGGCAGGGAATCGCAGTTATCTCTGATGCGGTCGAGCACGCATTTCCTGAGAGTGAGATATATTATCTTAACAATAAATGTGAATTCACCGGCGGCGATGATCCCGGTCTTGCCGCGGCAAACTGGGCAGCATCGGCAGGTCTCCTTGCACGGGACACGAGTTGCGTCTTTGTGGATGTCGGTAGCACGACAACAGACATAATCCCGATCGCGGGGGGTGCTGCACGTGCTGGCGGAACGGACTTCGAGCGGTTGAAGCGTGGCGAACTCCTGTATTCAGGCGTGCTTCGGACAAATCTCGCAGCACTCCTCGACCGGGTCGTCATTGACGGCGCCAGGTGCAGGGTATCGTCAGAACTCTTCGCGATAACGGCAGATGCGTATCTCGTGCTTGGAAGGATCACAGAGGCTGGTTACACATGCGAAACGCCGGACCATGCAGGAACAACGGTCGCTGATTCGATCAGGCGGCTTGCACGCATCGTCTGCGCAGATCCTGACGAGATTGGGAGTTCTGGTTCTGGCGTGCACGCCATCGCAGAGCAGGTGCAGGAGAAGCAGGTGCAGGAGCTCTCATGCGCACTCGATGACACTCTTACGCGGCACGGGCTTAATCGCGTAGTTGGCACCGGGCTTGGCGAGTTTCTGATCAGGGATGCGGTGGAGCGGCTTGACTGGGTGGAGTGCTCATTCGTGTCCGGGATGTACGGGGAAGACGTGTCTAAGGTGTTTCCTGCGTATGCGGTTGCAAGACTGGTTGAATTTGGATAATTCACTCAAGTCTGAACGCAGGAATCCAGTCGTCATACCGCTTCCCATTGGCATCCACAAACTCTGCGCACGTGATCTCCCCATCCGGAGTCGTTAAGATTGTAGTGTGATGGATCTGCGGATAAGAGCCTGTTTCGATTGTGTAGTTGTATGTGTGATCCGCTAACAGTGTAAATTGCTCTGGAAATGTTATACGGTGATAATCGCCGCGATAACCCTTCCTTATGCCATTTACATCCACGCCATCTCCAAAGATTCTGACATATTCGCTGTGACCACCGGTTCCGGCACACGGATAGGTGTACATCGTGCTGATGTTGATGACATCGTGCAGGGGTTTAATCGTGCCGGTATGCCTTCCTGAAATGCTCGGGTATGTTCCGGTGCCTGTGTCGAATGCTTTTGACGTCGGTTGGAGTGTTATATCGACAGATTGTTGCCTATCCATACCCATATCTACAATCAGGCTGGCGTTTCCTATATTTTGATCTTTGACCACCTCTATGAGTAAAACATCACCATCAGCAACCCACGGCGAAGTATCGTTTACCAAATAATCCGAAAAATCGCCATCCACACTATAATATCCGGATACCACAATGCTCTGTTTCGACCCACCTGTTCTTGTATTGGTGACGGTGACCAGTGCACCCTCTGCATTCAGCACCCTGCCGTATATGGTATGTACCCTGTGCGTCGTGTACTCTGAGAATCCACTCTGATTTAGACTGTAAACAGGAGTTTTATCCTTAAACAATGTTACATTGTAATCCGAAACCTGTTCGAATATCACATAATCCGGCAGTGTTTCAGGGAATGTTCTTACTATCGGAACGTTTCGGGAAACGGTAATCGTGACATCTATGCGGTATTCATCGCTGTTTCCGGTCACGCGGTAGACATCCGGATATAATTTCGATGTGACCGGATCAAATCCATAACTCACGTATGTCAGATCGATGTCATCGAATGTTATCGTTGTTCCATCGTAATTAAGCGCCATCATGGTGTTCCGTGCTGGCGGCGCGATCACATCGCCGATGATCAGGCTGACGTTCTCTTCCGGCAGACTGACCTGCGCCCAGTTCCACTGCGGATCATCAAAGAACCATTCGCCCCAGTTATGATCATGATACCCTCTGCTACCTGACATATTGTATGTCGTTTCGTTAATGGTGATTGTGCCAGCCACGTCTGCGCCGGTCATGTAGCAGAGCCACTGCATCCAGTCATCCGGCATATGCCCGACATGCACGGGTGCAGGTGCTCCAAACCATGAGCCCACATCCATGGTATATGTAAGGTTCCACTGTATCTCTGTGTTTGAGTACATATCATGGCAACTGCCATTGATCACGAACGTCCTGTCGTTTAGTGCGAGCAGTGTGTTTGAGCCTATCGTTACGTTTGGTTTCTCGTAATCCGCGCTGAAATCGGATGTTGATGTATGTCCGAGCAGTGTAATGTTGTCGTATACGATTGCAAGCACCTCTGCACCCCCCATGCCGGTCAGATTTACCGGGTCTGTGAGGAAATAAGAGACGATAAACTGTCTGTCATCACTGTATGCATTGAAGTACCACCACTCGGTGTAGAGGTGATCGTTTATGCCGTCCGGGCTGTAATGGTAGGCATCGTCTTTCAGAGAAACATGGGGTAGCCAGGCATTTTCTTGTGTGAATGGGTAATTGTCATAATTTGTGCCTGGATGCGGTATGTCGGTGTCGCCTATGCTATCGCCAGCGATGGCGTGCTTCCCGGTTCCACTACCATCATCGACGCCAATGTAATCAGACCAGTAGTTTCCTTCGAGAAGAACCGGGTGGTGCCAGTCGTTATCTGCGGGATTGCTGTCGTATGCGTTATTGCTATTGTTCACAAGGTTATTGTGGAAGATGAGGTTGCTCTTCGCAGAAGACAACCCTATACTACAACCATTGTTTGTGATCGTGTTCTCAGTGATCGTGTTACTATCAGATGGATTCAGATTAATGCCGCACTCGATGTTATGTGTGACGATGTTTTCAGAAATGGTATTGTTGTATGAACTGTGTAGATTGATTCCATCCCAACTATTGTTTGTGACAGCGTTCTCTGTGATGGTGTTATTTGATGAATCGTCAAGATGGATGCCTATTGCATAGTTATTTTCTATGACGTTCTTGGATACTATATTAAAGTTGCCGCCAAATAGTATACCCCGCGTGGAATTTGTGATGATATTTTCTGAGAGAGTATTGTAATCGGAATTAATCTCTATCCCTGCATCTTTATCCTCCCAAAGCCTTCCGCCATTTTGAATGGTAAACCCAGTTATAGTGGTGCCGTCTGAGGCTATACGCACGACAGTTTCGATCCCGTTACCATCAATAATCGTTGTAGTCCTATCTTCTCCTTGGAGTGTAAGTGACTTATACACGACCACATTCTCACAATAAGTTCCAGCATCAACCAAAATTGTGTGTCCATCCGAAGTTTCGGGGGCGTCAATTGTTGCTTGAATTGTGGAATAGCTCAATCCCGTATTTAGGTTGTGTACTGGGTATGCTAACATATGTTCAAATGCACCCATATCAACAATTGCGACCCCATCTGCATCTCCATCAATCGGTCTGGGATTTCCGTCAAAATCAGTGATCGGTGCGCCAGTATTGTTGCCTGCATCTATACAGGGCGAATCTGCTTGAAGGTGATAGTCACCACCAGCAGGGTTGACGAACATAGGGTTTGCACAGATGTTGCCTTCTCCAAGGTCGCCGTCTTCGACATTTGAGTATGTGGCGGTGCAGCCGTCAAGATCATCGCCGTTGCCCCACAAGATACAATTGATGACCTTGGAAGTGCCACCAACTATCCCCTTCGGACTATTGTCGATTACGATATTGTTTATCAGTAGTGGAGAAGCCTGCGGCACATAGATACCCCCACCATCATACTGTCCAGTGTTTCCCACAATAATGTTGTTCTTCACAATTGCGTCTGACCCTCCGAAAATCGCCATTCCAGCACCGTAGCAGCCTCTATAGTTGTCGCAATGGTTATCACATATTATATTCCCGCTTACGACCAATGACCCACCACAAACTGATAGGGCATAAAAGTTGCCCGTTTTCGAGTTTGATATGATCTGGTTATTGGCTACAATGCCCGAGTCAGTACTTATCGTTATTCCGCCTGAGTTGTTTGACACGATGTTATTGCTGATATTTGCGAACGAACCACCAACAGATATACCACCCTCGTTTCTTGTGACGATATTGCCGGTGACTGTAGCAGAGGAAGTGTAACTGATAGATATGGCACTCGCAGTATTGTTTTTAAGAATGTTATCTCTAATAACTGGAGCGGATTGCCATGCATATATACCTGCAGAGTTACCTAAGATGACATTATTACTGACAACGAGCTCTCCGTGTTCGATATGAATTCCATCCCCACCATCCCATGGATTGCTATTATTTATCGTGAACCCATCCAGCACTGTGTCAGCTCCAACGTTAGTGGCTGTTACTACTGACCCACCCATTCCACAATCAATAGCGGTTACATCAGCGCCAGCTCCCATGAGTTGTACTCCATCCTTCAGGTTGATGTTTTCATAATAGGTGTCAGCAGCCACATGCACAGTGCCCGGTGATCCTACAGCATCAATACCGTATTGAATGCTGGCGAAGGCATCGATGCCAAAGATGTGTCCACCTACCAGGTCACCAGGGCTGGATCCCGTCCAGTCATCATCTACCCAAACCTCATGCAGCGGCAATATAACCACAATGCAGTCAGCCTTCGTCTCTGTGTCAGTTCCAGCAGGATTGCTCACTGTTAGTGAAACGGTATAATTTCCGGATTCGGAATAGGTACAGGTTGGGTTCTGCTCTGTGTTATCTATTGTGCTATCATTATCAAAGTCCCACTGCCAGTTAGTGATAGTGCCTGTCGATTCATCAGTGAATTGAACCTCCAGTGGTGCTACACCAATGGTGGGAGCAGAAGAGAATTCAGCTGCTGGAGCCCCATGGACAGCAACGTAGTCTGCCTTGACTTCGGTATCGGAACCCTCCGTGCCAGATGCCTTTAAGCAAACAGCATAAGTACCAGAATTCTGATAGGTATAAGTTGGGTTCTGCTCTGTACTGTCTACAGTCCCATCATTATCAAAGTCCCATTGCCAGCTGGTGACATTTCCTGTCGAATTGTCGGTAAACTGAACCTCCAGGGGCGATACACCAGAGGTAGGAGCGGAACTGAATTCAGCAACGATTTCGCTGCTCCGAAACAGGAATGCTTGTCCTTGATTTCTATACCCCTCAACATCCTGTCCGTAAGCACCGATGAGCAGGTCTGGTATCCCATCATCGTCTACATCCCCTGCAGCAGCTACTGAGCCGCCAAAATAAGCATGTTCTTGGGGCTCGGGACTATTCAGGGTGATAAGGATGCCACCTGTGGCTCCACTAAATATGAACACCCGTTGCATAGAAGCTTCACCAACGAGAATATCAGGCGTCCCGTCCCCATTTACATCCTCCAATGCTGCTATGGACATGAGACCAAAATTATAATCTTCATGGGGCGGAAGGTTCAAAGTCAGAATAATGCCTCCTGTAGCTCCATCAAATACGAAAGCCTGTCCTCGATAAAATGCTCCCACGAGCAAGTCGTGTATATCGTCTCCGTTCACGTCTCCTGCTGGAGCCACGCACCAGCCAAAACCACCCCCTCCTGTGAAAGACGTGGGGTCGCTCATGGTAAGGAGAATCTCCCCTGTAGCTCCACTGAAGACATAAGCGTCTCCGATAGCTTCATCCCTGGGACACCCAATGAGCAGATCAGGTATATCATCCCTATTTACATCCCCGGCTGGGGCTACAGATATTCCAAAATAAGAACGCTCTTGTGTGTCAGGGTCGGATAACGTAAGGAGAAGTTCGCCTGTACTTCCATCGAAGACGAAGGCTTGCTTACCACTGGCGCCGATGAGCAGGTCAGAGACGCCATCTCCATTGATATCCCCTGCTGAAGACAAGGATCTACCGAAGCGATGAACCGTTTGAGGATTGGGATTATCGAGAATAATAAGAATATTTCCTGTAGCTCCACTGAAAACAAAAGCCCGTCCTTGCTCCGACTTTCCCTTCACCTTCTGGGCAGGGGCACCGATGAGAAAGTCAGGTGTACCGTCATTATCTGCATCTCCTGCAAGAGCTACCGAACTGCCAAAGCCAGTATAGCTTTGGGGACTGGGGTTATCGAGGGTGAAGAGAAGTTCCCTTGTGACCCCGCTGAAGACGAAAGCCTGCCTGGAAGCACCGACAAGGAGATCAGATATTCCATCATCGTCCACATCTCCTATTAAAGCCACTGATTTGCCAAACCCACTCCATCTCTGAGGTGTAGGGTTGTCTATGGTTGTAGGTGTGTACTGCGGCAGGGGTACTACTGGGTCCTCATATACTGTTATGCAGTCGGTTATGGTTACCTTGTTGGTACTGGGAGGGATGGATACCGTGAGAGAAACATTATAGACGCCAGGACTGTCATAAGTATGTGTGGGATTCTGCTCAGTGCTGGTTTGCCCATATCCAAAGTCCCACAGCCAGCCGGTGGGACGTCCCTCTGATTGGTCAGTGAACTGAACTTCTAATGGTGCAGTTCCATTGGTAGGAGTGGCAATAAAGTCCGCTGGTGGCAATTGACCAAAGGAAGTGTACCGGATGCCATAATTTTGGATACCAGTTTGTTGCCATGCTAAATGGGAGGTACCTTCGTTGTCAGCAGCCATAGACACACTTGCGTCAGACATACCTGCTGCTGGAAATAGCCTAACCGAAGACCACTCTGATCCTTGCCAAGACCATGCGTGAACGATTTTGATAGAATGTCCAAAACCAATCCAAGTCACGTGGACATGACCTGTGCTATCGATAGCTACGTTAGGCGATCCTACGCCCCACAACCATACCTTTGGCAGTAAAACGGGCTCTAACCACACACCACTCGTGGTTTTTTTAGAATAGAAGACCCCATTCTGAGCCCATGCAGCATGCATTGTGCTGTCGCTACCAGCAACGATGTCCGGAGAACCCTTTATAGGATAGCCAGGCACATCGATCGAGATGGTAACGGGCTCTGACCAAGAGTCAGAGTTGCTCACATTTTTGCAGGCATACTGGATGTGCTCGTCTTCGCTCCATATCACGCCCACCAGACCCTCCTCATTAGCAGCAATGTCGGGTTGTCCCGCCTCGGAAGCATCAGGCGTTAAATTGATTGGTACGGTCCAATCCCCCCCATCTTGCTTCCAAGTGTAGAGTATGCCCGCTCCTGCTTGCCAATGCCAAACTACATGTATTGTATTCCCACCACCTATAGCTATGGCGGGACTCCAGTCAGAACCAAAACCTGTCGATATCTGCACCGGTGATGACCATATGCCATCACTATCTCTCGCAGAATAGTAGATTATCCCCGCGCCATCGTAGAGTCCTTGCCACACAACATGGGCTGTTCCTGTACTATCCACCGCAATACACGCATCTTCAGCTGAACCAGTGTATATTAGCTCAGGTGTGGACCAAGTTCCTCCCGCGGGCTTCATTATGAAATAAATTCCCACTTCAGGAGGGGGTCCGCCCTCGCATTCAGACACGACAAAAACATTCCCTGAATCGTCTGCTGCAACGTCTGGGTGTCCTATCCAGTCGGTCAGCTTTTCGGGCAGGGACCAGCCAGACGGCACGCTCATAACTGAGATATAATCTACTTTAGTCTCGGTATCACTTCCATCAGGATTGGAAACGGTTAGAGAAACGGTATGTGTGCCTTCGTCGATATATGTATGTACCGGATTCTGCTCTGTGCTTGCATATCCATCTCCAAAGTTCCAGAGCCACCTGGTGATTATGCCTTCTGAGAGGTCAGTAAGCTGAACTCTCAGTGGAAGAGCCCCTTCGGTTGCATCCAAAGTAAACGCAGCATCCGGGGAAGCGTTTACATCGATCGTCCTTCTTCGTATGTCATTGTCAGTATTTTCATCGCCTGGAAGCTGGGTGTAGAACTTAAGATCATAGCTCCCCACTTCTTGAGGTGTCCAATCAGCAAACGTCACATCAATTGCCCCTATACTTGCCAAACTTGTTACTGTTTGCGTGTCAAGGTAAGTTTGCTCTCCATCCACCTCAATTTTGCAGATAATAGAGAAACTGCCTTCAGCACTGGTTCCTATGTTTCGCACCCTGACCACAGGTGTAACAGTAACACCGAGTGGTATCTCTGTATCTGGTGCGAGTATCGTTTGTGGTTCGATGTCATGGTCGAGAAGTGTTCTGGTTTCGTCTGCACCCATATCAACGACAGCTATACCATCTCCATCGCCATCTATTGGACGGGAATCTCCCTCAAAATCGATCTCTGGTGCCCCCTCATCAGTGCCGGTATCTATACAGGGTGATCCTGACCATAAATGATAATCGCTATTCTCCGGATCAACAAGTAAGGGATCTTCCGAGATATCGTGGATTCCTGCTTCAGCGAGCCCGCCATAATCGCCTTTTGTGTTACCCCATACATCATTGTAGTCGCTGTTGGGCGCACCCCAGTCATAGCCGTATTTGAAAAATACACCGTGGCCACTGTTACTGGCAACAATATTATTCGACAAATTCAGCACAGAAGACGGATTGCATGTTATTCCGTCGCCAGTGTTTCCGGTCACAGTATTGGCCATCACATTGGCAGTTCCACTTCCGGAAGGGACAGAAAAACTGAGACCATCAGCCGCATTTCCGGATATCACATTGTTCTTGATAGTAAATGATTTGGTATTATACGAATGTATACCATAACCCTCATTATATACAATCGTGTTGCCGGTTATAACGGATTGTGACCCTCGCAAGAGTAAACCTCCGTTACCAGAGGTTACAAAGTTAGCTCTGTTGTGGCTTATGATATTATCCTTGATCTGAGCCCCACCCCAACCGACACTAACGCCCCAACCTTCGTTATCCTTGATGATATTGTTTCGTATTATTGGTGATACACCCCAAATTTCAATTCCGGCGCCCTCACTGTAGTGCGTAGCACTGCCATTTTGCACAGTGAAACCCTCGAGCACTGTATCGCCCCCCACATCATCTGCAGTGACCACAGAGTCATTTCCCCAGCCATTGATGATGGTCACATCAGCACCCCCTCCCTGCACCACCACACCACCCTTCAGGTTGATGTTCTCATGGTAAGTACCTTTAGCTACTACGACCGTATCCTTCCCGCTGACAGCAGCATCTATTCCTTCCTGAATTGTATCGTAGGGATGTTCCTGTGTCCCATCCTCGATGCCACTGGTGCTGTTGACATCGACATAGACAATGTACGTCCTTACACTGATTGTTTTCATTTGCCGGTCATTGTCAGGGTTTTCATCGGTCGGAAGCTGGGTGTAAAACTTGAGCTGATAATTCCCAGCCTCTTGGGGGATCCAATCAGCGAATGTAACATCAATCGACTCCAAACTCACGAGACTATCCACACTCTGGGTTTCTTGGTATATCTGCTCTCCATCTAGCTCTATTTCGCAAGTGACAAAGAAATCGTCTTCATCGTTGGTTCCTATGTTGCGAACTCTAACCGTGGGCGCAACCGGAATACCGACCGACATCTCTGCAGCTGGCGCAAGTATCACCTGTGGGGCAACGTCATGGCTGAGAAGTGCTCCAGCTTCGTCTGCGCCCATATCCACGGTGGCAATGCCATCACCATCACCATCAATGGGCCTGAGGTCTCCATCAAAATCGCTCTCTTTCGCCCCCTCGCTGGTTCCCACATCGATGCAAGGCGACCCTGACCACAGGTGGTAATCACCTCCTTTAAGATCGACAAATATAGGGTCTACTGATATGCTGCCAACTCCCGCTGAGCAACCATCATAATCATCGGGACTGTTGTTCCATACGTTGTTGTATAAAATGTCCGGAGCAGAGGCGCCGTTCCTAAATTGAATGCCTCCACCCAGTTCGTTACAGCCTTCGGTGAGAAAATTCGCAACTACGATGTTGTTGGTAATGGTCGGGTGGGAATTCCACCCAGCAAAGATGCCTCCACCCCCATAGCATTCTGCAGAATTGGCGACGATGGTGTTGCTGCAGATCACAGGAGAAGCGTAGTAGACGGCGATTCCACCTCCCCCATAGCTGCCAGCAGAGTTACTTGCAATGATGTTATTCCAGATCGTAGCGACGGTGCCAGGGCAGCCTTCTGATCGGACGTAGATCCCGCCGCCAGGACCCGAATCACATGAGTTATTGACGATCACGTTCTCGCTTATTTGTGGAGAAGCGCAAAATATGAAGATTCCGCCACCTCCATGTTGTGCATTTCCATTGGTGATTGTAAAGCCGTATAGCGCGGTCTCATGACCTACATCAATTGCAGTGACCACAGAGCCATTTCCACCGCCATCAATGGTGGTCACATTGGCGCCCTCTCCCTGTACCACCACACCGTCCTTCATGTTGATGTTCTCATAATAAGTCCCTGCATACACGTAAATCGCATCTCCGGGAGTGGCTGCATCTATCGCCGCCTGAATCGAGGTGAAATCTGCGCCGCCACTGTCGTCTACAGTCCATGTCTTGTGAAGGCTATATGGGGTCGATAATGTTTTTTTATCGTCCTCTCCAAACATTATCAACACACTTCCATCGATCTCAGAATACTGTGATACATATTTTAACTGGATGATATTGTGTTCTGTGCCACGAAAAACCGCATTAAGGTATGCTCTGAATACCAGCGCACCGGTTGCGTTATGATACTCAAACCATCTATCCGCATCACATTTGCTGGAATCGACAATCATATCCTTCACAATCACCCCGTCCTTAAGTAGCGATAGCCAAGCCTTATCCCCATTAAAATCGATATCTTTCGGGACAAACGAATAGCCCTCATAGAGTTCCCACTCATCCCCTGTCGGATCTGCACCCATGTATGTTTTTGATCCGTTCTCGATCAACTGCTCACCTGTTCCGGAATGCTGATTGACATTCCCGAGTTTTACAACGTCTACCAGACATCCTTTAAACACTGCCTCAACCATACAACCGACCGATTCGAGACCATCCCTATACTCAAACAGGTCACCTGACTCCAGTATATCATCTTTGAGCGTAATATCATATTTCGATAGTTCAAGCCAGACCTCATCGCCATTGAAAATGCCAATATCCTTCATTGTGAGCACATAACCATCAGCAAGATCCCATGGAATGCCTGTCGGATCTGCTGATTTAAATACATGAGACTCGTTGTTGATCAATATACTGCCATCGACCTCTGAACGCTGGTAGACTTCTGTAAGTCCGACCACGTCCGAAGCACACCCACGAAACGCATCTTTCAGAGTTGCGTTGATGATTTCAGTTCCATTTTTGACATAACTGTAATAACAATCCGAATCAACTGGCGCTTTTGACTTTTCGGTAAGCAGCGCCTCACCAACCACCGTCCCACTCTTCAGGATGACGATTCGCGCTTTGTCTCCATCAATAGAGACATCCTTTGCCGCGATGGAATAGTTTTCAGATAGATTCCAGGGGGAATCGATCCAGCAGTCATCCAGTACAAACCCGCCGCCGCCAGAGTGTATAGGTGACTCCTCCCTGAGCAGGTGCGGATAAAATTCTATCGAACTTGTGTTATCTGTCGTTTCGAAGGATAGGTTGCCCATGATCGGTGTGGTCGTGTTCGAGGTCAGATCGATCGGTACATCGTTCTTGAGAGTGACGCCGGATGAACTTGTAGTCTTCACTTCCATCGCACCATAGCCGTCTCCAGTATGGATTCCTGTCACATTGTTATCGATTAGGAGAACATATTTAACCTGTACCATGTTGGAACATGCTCCGCGGAAGACTGCAGGGGCGTAACATGAAAATATCGGGACGTCTGCCTCTCCAGCCACATCCCCTGTGTAGGTGTATACTCGTCTCTGAATATCAGGATAGCCTGTATCGATCACCTCGCTATCAATCTCTTTTCCGTTTTTATGCAGACAGAACCACACTTTCTCGCCTTCAAGATCGATCATCTTGGCTTCGAGTACAAATCCTCTGCTGAGATTCCATGGCTCACCTGTTGCAAGGGTTTTGGTATCGGTGCTGCCCCACTCGACCAGCGGCTTTGTGAGTTTGTCTGCTCTGTGATTGATGGCTACATATTCCTCGCCCATCCAGAACTCGATCCAGTAGCGAGAGTTTCCATCCACAGTCAACCCAAGATTTCTGTAAAGTTCATATTCACGCCATGTTGGAGATGTGGTGTAGACGAGGCAGTCCTCATCGATGGTCCGGTTGATATCCGGTCCTTCCAGTGTGTAAGCCGCAACCGTCAGCGTTTCCGTGCCAACGCAAGCATCATCGCTCAGATTATAACAAAATCCACCGAAGTTGAATTTATTCCAGATAATATCTCCGGTTTGCATGCCCGTCAGTTGCACAACCTCACCCTCAAACTCGAGTGCGTCCGCGCCCATACCCGCGCATGCAAGCACCGCTGCGACTACCAGCACAGGCAACAGTCGTAGGGTCATGTCGCCTCCAACGTCACATCCCTGCCCGCGGCAGGTACTGCATCAGCCAGCGCGCAAGCGATACGCATCGCTCGCAAAACAGTATCGGTTCCAATCCCAAGAATTCGTCCATTCACACCAGTCATCTCCGAAACGGTTACATTCTGCATTAACATTATTCTATAAATATCTTCCGCCTCTGCAAACCAAACAACCGGCAATAGTCCTACTTTGTCACATTACAGGCAAATCAATAGCGGGCGGTGGCATGACCTCAAACCGTTTGGAAAACAAAACCAACACCAAGCGCCTGAATGGGTAGTTAATCTGACAAAGTAGTAATAGGCAGAACCGTAAATAGAGGCGACAGGGATGCAGTTGTTCGCAAAAAAGCACGAGACCCACTAAAAAGAATTATCTAAGTATATAAATAAAAAAAAGAAAGGTGCCTGGTGCACCTTACGCTGGTTTGTCGTAGAGTTTGGTCTTCGTCAGCAGTTCGCCCATCTTCGCATGTGGCTGACGGAACAACGTGTCGTTCGATTTCTCGATCTCACGCGCTTCCCTCGCAAGAACCGCAGCAGCACTCATCATCTCGTGACCGGCAGCGGCAGTCAGCGACACCTTCTCGACTTCCTTTAACATGAAGCATGCAGGGAAGTTGATCGCTGCAACCGTGTTTGCCATGTGAAGCGCTGCAAGGGCTTTCGCCTTCGCATACGGGTTCTCGAAGCAGCCACGCTCAACGCACTTATCAGGCGACCCAAGAATGTATGGTAGTTCAAGGTCCTTTCCGGACTTTCCGGCTGCAACCTGATCGATCACCTTGTCTATCTCCTCCTGGATGAGGCGCACAGGTCCACATGCAGAGAGAACCTTCATTGCATCCGAGTTAAACGACGCCATCTCGGTTGGGTCAAGGAATTCCCTCTTCGCACCGATCAGCGGGTCTACCTTCAAGATGATCGATCCGAAACCAGCTTCTTTCAGCGCCTGACGTGCATCCTTCTTGTCAGGTCCGTCAGAGACGATGATCGTCGGCGTGTTCTTATATACCTCCCTTGCCGCAGTCGGTCCTGGCGCGCCCGCGTTCGGACTGATCATGACCACAAAGTCAGGATCCCAGTGCTCGATCAGAGCTTTGGTATCTGCTGCTTCGTCCGCACCCATCTTTGCACCGGTACCAAGCGTCCGCACCGCGATCCCCTGTCTTGCTGCAATCTCGTCAAGAATCAGGTCAATAACCTGGGACATGCCAAGATTCCCAAGTTTCACAAATCCAATCTTTACATCACTCATAGTGAATCACCACGTTTCGTATCAGAGTTATGAGACATAAGGCTATTGATCATGGAGCTGTCGATCCGGGCAAGTGGTGTTGGCACCCCACCCAAAACCAGCCCCGGACACCAAAAGATCTGAGCACCCTCACCGAAACGATGTTTTTATCTACATCCTGACGAAAGGAGTTCATAACTCTATAAATAGGACTCTGCAACTATGCGGCATGCAAGCAGTAAACAAATCCATACAGTTGAGGCGGTATAGCTAAATGCTCTTTGCAAATCTCCAACTGGCAATCTGGGCGTTTTTCTTAAGCGTTATTCCACTGATAATCGTGTACCTGCTGAAACCGAAGGCAAAGGACATCATGATCCCATCGGTCATGTTTATCGCGCAGATAACAGAGAAACAGAAGAAAATTGCGCGGACAATCCGGAAGATCATCAAGGATCCGCTATTTCTGATCCAGTTACTAATCTTACTACTCCTTATTCTCGCGATAGCGTCTCCTTACAACGAAGAACGTACCGAGATCAAAGGCGGGCACACCATAATTGTCCTGGACGGATCTGCAAGCATGCAGGCAGGCGATCGGTTCGTTAAAGCCATGGAACGCGCAGATGAGCATCTCACCGCGCGAAACAGCATCATCCTCGCAGAAAACATCCCTGTGCTTGTCCTGCACAGCGGCGACCTCGATGCCGCAAGGAATGTTCTGGCAGACATCCCGATGACTGCGACGACTGCTGACCTCTATCAGGCGATCCTGCTCGGCAGCGCGATGCTGACCGACGGCAATGGCAGGATCGTTGTAATCTCTGATTTCGCAAACTGGGAGGGTGAGGATCCGAATGTCGCAAAGAAACTCGCAGAAGCGGACGGAATCGACATCTCGTTTGTGAGCGTCTCTGGCGGGAGAAACGATATCGCGATAACCGGTGGATGGCTGTCAGATGGCATGGAGAGCCAGACGGGCCATGGCAAATACACCTGCATCATCAAGAATTACATGAATTCTCCTGTGGATGCGAAGATCGATGTCCTGTACGGCGGCGATCGGTCCACACACAGTCTTGCACTGGGCGCACGTGACAGCAAGTACTTCGCACTAAACGATATCGGCACTGGAGTAACCGAGATTGTGGTGCATCCGGACGATGACATGATGGTTGATAACCACGCCTACATCGTGATCCCGGCGTCAGAAACTCATGCCGTGCTCTACATTTCTGACTACAATGATGCGCCGTCAGCGACCGTGATGAAACTGCTGCCGTCTGTCGATGCCACATTCATGACACAAGGGGCGGCACGCAGCACCGATGTGCATGACTATGATGCTGTGGTGGTCGGGCTTTGCAACGGGAGTTTGAAATCCTCATTATGTGACACTCTTGCCGATTACGCAAGCTCCGGCGGAAAGGTTGTCGTGATGGCGCAGGAGGGCTTGCTGCACTCAGATACCGGACGTCTGCTGCCGGTATCACTCTTCGAAAAGGCAAATGAGACTGAGATTAAGGAAGTGCGGGAGAGCGTGATGCTACGTGATATTGATGTCGAGGATATCGCTATCGGGTATTATCTCAAGGGGGAAAAGAAGAGCGGCTCTGTTGCATGGATTGTGGCAGAAGACGGCATGCCGATAATCTCCTACGGGGGAGTCGGTCTTGGAAAAGTTGTTTATCTAGGAATTCCGGACATAACAGGAGACTATGCATGGAGCGATTTCCACACGATGCCCGAATATCCGATATTCTGGCTGAATCTGGTAGATTATCTCTGCGGAACCGGTGGAGTCAAGGACTGCAACAAGCTGACCGGATCTGCCATGCAGTTCGATTCGAAGGTCAGGGCAACGACACCCGATAAACGGGTGATCAAGACAGATAACCTTCTGCTAGATCAGACCGGCGTATATGAGATGCCAGGCAAGCTTGTTTCTGCAAACCTCTATGATGCAGCAGAGTCAAACCTCGAGGATTCCGGCATCACTACTGCGGAGACAACGGAGGCAAGTACTGGAAAGACGGTTCAAACCACCACAAAGAAGGAGTTTGACTGGATTTTGTTGATACTTGCGCTTGCATTGATATGTGCCGAATTATACTATATCCGGAGCAGGGGTGAGTTGTGATGGTGGTTGATATCACAGATATTCTCTTTGTTAACAAACAAGTCCTGTACGCGATCATTCCGGTCATTGTTATCGGGATTTATTGTCTTATGAAGAGCCAAAAGAAGCTGCTTGTCCTGAGCCGGATAATCGTTGCGGCTCTAATCATAATCGCGCTTGCATCCCCCTACACCATCACCACCCACACAATATCCGACCCGAATCCCTCGATTACGGTCATCAACGACCAGTCCTCAAGCATGGATATATTCGATAGATCCACTGCTGACGCGGTCTGCGACTCCATACATGAGCGCAATCCGGCTTCGCAGATCCGTTCATTTTCGGGGGATCAATCTCCGATCGGGGATAAGATCTTGCAGTATGCCAGAGGAAACGATTACCTCGTGCTGGTCAGTGACATAAACAGCAACTACGGTCGTGAACTTGCGGATGCGATCTCGGTTGCGTCCAGATCAAACACCACAGCTTATGTTGTAGCGCAGACTCCAACCCGAAATGATGCGAGCGTCGAGATCGTCGGGAGCAAGACCATTATCCTCGGAAATAAGAACGTCTTCAGAATCGTGGTACGGCAAGCAGAAACGCATCTTTTGTACGAACTTGTGGTCAAGGCGGACGATGATGTCATCTACCAGAGCGAGATCGAGCAGAATGGGCGGATCAAGGTACGAAAGATTCCGTACACGTTCGACACGCTTGGTAGCCATGTCGTATCCGCGGAGATCGCGACGAAAGGGGGCGGCGGCGACTACCGCTCAACGAACAATGTTTTTAAGAAGGCGGTGTATGTCGTGCCGAAGCCGGAAGTCCTGCTGATCACGGATGAAGAGTCGAATCTTCGGGACATCGTGTGCGATCAGTACGATGCCCGCATAAGCATGCAGATATCAGAACTTAAGGATGCGAAAGCGGTGATCCTTGACAACAGGTACCTCGACTCGCTGCCGGCCGGCGAGATTACGATGCTGCGGGACTTCGTGGGTGATGGTCGCGGGCTTGTGATGGTGGGTGGAAGCCAGTCGTACGACCGGGGTGGATATCTGGACTCTGAATTCGAGAAGATTCTTCCGGTCAAGTCGTATCCGAGTGAGTACTACGGCAGGAACGATGTCGTGATCGTGATGGACGTTTCTGACAGCACGCTTTCGGATATTATTGTGGATAGCGGCGTCACGTTTCTTGATTATGAAAAGGCACTGGCGATTTACATGATTGATGATAAAGAGTTCCGGGATGATCATGTGGGTGTAGTTGCTTTTGGGGGCGATGCCTACATAATATCCGGTTTGGTGTGTCTCGAAAATGAGCAGACAAGAGAAGTATTGAAAGATACGATAAGGTTAAAAACCCCACAAGGACAATCCACCACGCTCGATCAAGGATTGTCTCTGGCAGGGGAGATGCTTGCCAATTCTGCTGGAGCAAAGGATGTGATCCTAATATCAGACGGTAGAATCGATGAAGATATCTACGAGAACTCGTTAGCTGTTGTAACCCGGATGAAGAGCAAGAATATTAAGATGCATTTCATCCAGGTGATAAGTTCGCCGACCGGCGTGATTGGCGCGTATGGAAAACTTGCTCATGAAGTGGATGCATCTTATGAGCAAACTACATATCCGAAATCGATCAACATCAACACCGACCAGCCAGATACAGAGCCGACGCCTACGCCGCCGCAGGAAGACGCAGGCACCTACGCGATCTCGGTATTCGACACGAACCACTTCATCACAAGAGACCTTGAACTGTCAGGAACCATCACAGGATACAATGACGTCACACCGAAACTCGGCGCCAAGAAACTCGTTGCGACTGATGACGGAAAACCGGTCGTCTGCGCGTGGAGGTACGGGCTTGGGCGGGTCGTCTCGTGGAGCACTGATAACGGCAACGAGTGGAGTTCCGCGCTCTATAGCGAGAACAACTCGCAACTGATCTCGTCCACGATTAACTGGGCGATCGGCGACCCGAGACCGGAAGTTGGTGTGGTGATCGAGGCAGACGACATATTTTTCGGCGAGAGTTCTCATATCACCATCACATCAGATACCATACCAAGCCTGAACTTTGGCGGAAGTCCGCTCGATATGGCGAGGATCGCTGAAAACACATACACAACAGAGATCGATCTGGGAGAGCAGGGGGTTTATTATCTCTCTGATTACGGGATCGCTGTGAACTATCCGCTTGAATACAGGGATGTCGGGATTAATCCGGATGCGGAGAAGATCATCCAGTCGTACGGCGGGAGGGTCTATAACGAAAGCGAGGTTGGGATGCTCTGCTCTGATGTACGGCGGAAGTCTGTGCGTACCATGTGCGAACGACTGGATCAGAAGATACCGTTTATCCTTGCAGCACTTACACTCTTCCTGCTTGAGGTGATCGGACGAAGGGTGCGGGAGATTATGAGGAAGAGGGATGAATGAGCTTTCGGAGCAGTATGGAGGTTCTCGTCCAGAACGTTCATGCGATTATCGGCTCCGAAACCAGCTTTGGCGCATAAGCAGCGGGCGCCTCACGTGCCATGCGGACAAGCTTTTGGCAATCGCATCGCTTGTCACCGCGTAGCGCCACTCTTCGATGATTGCCTCCCACGCCATGCCGCTCTCAACCTGTTCCAGCACATCCGCGACCAGGATGCGTGTGCCGCGAAAGGTCGGTTCGCCATGGCAGATGGCAGGGTCGGCTACGATATATCGCCCTAATGTTGTTGTTTCCATGAATTACCTCCTGATTGGCTCTCTCATGATAGGTCAAAGTCCCAATGCGATCCGCAATCTGACATTCCGCACGTACATGTTAATCCCAGATCATTTTTACTGATAGCGTTTTTAGGTATCTAAAAAATATTATTTTTATACTGTAACTTACAGCCTTCAGGCAAATCCCAAACCCCAAACATTT
>JAYEGI010000247.1:0-1893 GCA_034659035.1 Methanobacteriota archaeon | reverse complement strand
AACTCCTGCGAGACCGGAACCATCCACACAGACGTCGATAACATAAACAACAACAAGCCGCAACCCGGAGCAAAGATCTATCTTGATGGCGAGTACCTGGGAACCACCGATTCATTCGGCAAAAAGAGTGTTGATGCCAGATATGGCAGCCACAAGATCATGGTTAAGTGCCCCGCGGGAACCGCTTGCGGCTTGCAGGAATTCTATATGAATGGGGACGAATACCTGTACTTTGACTGCGACTGCGACACGCACCTGTCAGCTCTTCAGGTAAACGTCGACAACATCAACGGCTACCCTGTAGCAAACGTCTACGTCTACGTAGATGGTGAAGAGAGAGCACTGACATCTCCTTTCGGCTACATATATATTGAGGAGGTCCCTTATGGCGATCACCGCATCGATATCAGATACAGCATAACGAATCCCGACTTTTTGGGCGACTACCAGAAATCGCTTGACATAACAGTGGACGAAGAGAAGGAAGTAGTTAACTTAATCGCAACATTGCCTGGGAGTTCATATATAGCACAGGCGCGATCGCTTGGTGATTCTTCCAACTTCACACGGATCGAGAGCTTCACACCACAAATAGTGCCTGCAGTCGCAGCTATGGCTGTCATCGACATCGCCTCGGTCACGTGGAGCACAGACGAGTTCTGCAGATGCATGTTCCAGGAAGAAGGAACAACTGGCATCGAGCAGTGCATAGATGCGATAACAGGCTGCAGCGGTGACATAATAGGATGCATCGGAGAGATCAGGGAGAACGCAGGACCCACAGCGAACCGGTGCAAGTTCGAAGGTGCGATGCTCGTTGGCGACGTTGCATCACCGTTTATACCTGCAGGATTCATCGGTCATGGTGTTGCCGCAGTGGTCGGAGAACGCCGCGTTCTCAGGATCGTGGACGATATCGGCGAGCACGGACGGATCATAAAGACGAAGGCAGACGGTACCATAGAGTACGTGAAAGACGGCACAGCGAGATTCGCGAAGTGGTCCGACGACCTTGACACGTTCAAGCGATGCATCGTGAAAGGAACGGACCGCTGGAGCGACGATGCGCTGGGGGGTCTGGAAAGCATAGCCAGGGCTGGAGGGGAAGGACCGGAGGGGAATGCTGTCGCAGAGGCGTTTGTGGCTACATTAAAGGGGAAGTATGGGGATGAATACGTCCAGAAGACCGCTGAGGGTGTTAAGGAGCTTCAAGATAGGGGGATAACCGGTGCTGCTAAGGTGCCTACAAAAATTGTGGAAGCCAAGAATAATTTGGCTAATTTGAAAGGGATTGCGTTTGAGGTTGAAGTGGCCACTGATTCGAGATATGTTGACTATGTGGTAGAGGTCAGGAGGGGTATACCGGATGGGGATATAGATGTTCTCTTTAAGAATGACGACATCATCGAAGCCAAGAATGTTGATTGGAGTACGATAGATAGGAAAAGATTTAATGACTATAAAAGCGCATTGGGCGGCCAAATACGGAAATATAAAGACTACCAAATTAACATCTTAAACAATCCTGATGCGGAGATCAAGGTTGTATTTAAAAATGAGGATTCATATTGGTATCCTGAGATGAAGGCATTTTTAGATGGTAAGGGAGTGCTAGTGGAGGTGTTATGAGATGGATAATTTCAATATTGAGTTTTGTATCAGGCCAAGACCTGGTAATAAGGAACTGGTTTCAGCGCTGGTTGAAGCGGTAACAACTTTGGGCTCGGTTTATTATGCGAAAATGGGGTATTGGAGTGATATGGATAATGGGGGGCCATTTGGGGGCCGATCTATAGAAGAAGCGATAGAAGTTGTTTCTGCAGATCAGGGTGATATTTGGTTTTTGTATAACGATATGAGTTATTCTTTGGCAATTCGCCCCCAACCAATAGA
>JAYEGI010000246.1:0-8518 GCA_034659035.1 Methanobacteriota archaeon | reverse complement strand
ACGACTGAAGAGAGGACGGGTGCGATCCACGGATCGGTATCAGGTATCCTGAGCACATAGTCCACGTATTTCGCAATCTCAGTGTCGCTCTTGTTTGCGATACCGATTATGGTTGCGCCTCTTGCCTTCACCTCCTTGATATTCCCGAGCGTCTTTTCGTACACCGCATCCTTTGTCGCTATCGCAACCACCGGGACCCCGTCGTAGATAAGTGCAAGCGGACCGTGCTTCAGTTCGCCTGCCGGAAACCCTTCTGCCGGAATGTAGGATATCTCTTTTAATTTGAGCGCGCCTTCAAGCGCGGCCGGATAGTTTGCACCCCGGCCCATGAACAGGATCTGATCCGCATCAGCAAACATCTTCGCGCACTCCCGGATGTCAGGCGCACTATTAAGCACACGCTGGATGTTCCCGCTCATCTGCTTTAATTCGTAGACGAAGTCGTTTACATCAGCAGTCGATAGCATCTTTCTCGCTTTACCGAGCTCTACTGCAAGCAGAAGCAGACATGCCAGTTGCGATGTGAACGATTTGGTGGCGGCAACACCGATCTCCGGCCCCGCTCTCGTGAAGAGACACTGACACTCCCTTGTAATACTGCTTCCGAGCGCATTGACGATCCCGAGTTTCTGGCTGCCCTTAAGTCCCGCTTCCCTGATCGCCGCAAGGGTGTCAGCGGTCTCTCCTGACTGTGTGATCGCTATCACGAGATCGCCGCAATCGACGATCGGGTCTGTGTACCTGAACTCGGATGCGATCTCGACATCGACAGGGATTCTGGCAAACCGCTCGATCACATACCTCCCAAAGAGTCCGGCATGGTACGATGTCCCACATGCAATGATCACGATCCTCCTCACGTTCGGCAACACCGCACCGAGATCGATTCCGTCTGCCGATATTCTTCCTGAAAATGTATCCCTGATGGTGTCTGGCTGTTCGAATATCTCTTTTAACATGAAATACTCATAACCACTCTTCTCCGCCGCCTCAGGATCCCATTCTATCGTTTCGATCTTTTTCTCAACAGAAACCCCATCAAGCGTCGTGATATCAATTCCGGAATCGGTTATTAAGCCGACCTCCCCATCATTCATGAATATGACATCTCTCGTATACTTAAGGATCCCGGATACGTCGGACGCTACAAAAAAATCACCATCCCCAAGCCCAATGACAAGTGGACTATCCTTCCGTGCGACAACGATCCTGCCCGGATCATCGACGCTTACCGCCGCGAGTGCGTACGATCCGCGAACCATCGATATTGCGTTTCGCACTGTTGATTCGAGATCACCGTCATAATATTCCTCGATCAGATGCGGAAGTATCTCTGTGTCGGTCTCTGATTTGAATTCATGACCCGATTCTATCAATTTGTCTTTTATCTCTACATAGTTCTCGATGATCCCGTTGTGAACGAGAGCGATCCTGCCTGTACCATCGGAGTGTGGATGCGCATTCATGGTAGATGGCTTTCCGTGCGTGGCCCACCGCGTATGCCCGATTCCGATGTGCCCCCCAGTAGCGGGCGTGATCGATATCAGGTCATCGACGCTTCCTTCGGTCTTGGATGTTCGGATCTCATCATTTTCACCGCTCATGACCGCGATTCCGGCAGAGTCATATCCGCGGTACTCCAGCTTCTTCAAGAGATCGAAGAGAACCGGCATGGCTTCGGATGTGCCGATATAACCAACGATACCACACATATCACATCACCAGCGCATGGGGCGGTATCTGCTTCCTGATGACTGCACCGGTTTCGATCCTGCACTCTGGTCCAACGAGCGTGCCAGCCGCAGTCGAGACGTTGCAGCCGACCCTGGTACCATCGCCGAGCACGGTACCAAGTTCGTCTGCATGGTGTAACATTCCTTCCAGTTTTATCATCAGGTTCTTTCCGCTCTCTGTGCTGAAATGGCTCTCGATTAGGTTGTTCTCGCCTATAATGGAGTTTTTTATAGTGCTTCCCGAGCCGATGTACGTATTATCAAGGATCACGCTGTTTCTGATGTACGTGAATGGCTCGATCGTGACATTATCTCCAATGGACGTCGACGGTGCGATGACTACATTCGGACCGATCTCGCAGTCCCTTCCGATGATCACAGGACCTTTGATGTACGAACCTGCTCCTATGGTCGAATCGCTGCCAACGACCGCCACACCCTTAATCGTACCATCCGTCTCCGCGGTTTTGTGCACCGATTCGGAAATGTCCTCAAGAACCCTTGCATTCACACCAAGCAGGTTCCATGAATGTATCACATCCATCCACGTGTGGTCTGTTCTGTATGCATGTACTCCGTATCCGGAATCGACCATCCGCTGTATCGAATCGGTGATCCCGAATTCACCGAGATCTGACCTGAGTGTCTCTTCGATCGCATCAAAGACATCCTGATTGAACATATAGATGCCTGTATTGACATTGCAGATACCTTTCAGTGCCAGACCCTCGGTGATCCGTAGAACCTTCTCGTCCCTCTCCTCGACAAGCGCATATCCGGTGGCATCTGCTCTTGTTGCGGTAAGAATCGATACGCCTCCAGTGTGTTTCTCTGTGAGGTCCGTAATCGTCTCTTCGCTCACGAGATTGTCTCCATTCAGTACAAGAAATTCACCCTCCACGATACCCTCTACCTGTTTTATCGTATGTGCCGTACCGAGTTGCTGTTTTTGCTCTGCATATTCGATATTGACATCAAAATCCTTCCCGTTCCCGAAATAATTCATAACACGCTCTTTTGCATACCCAACAACCATTATAATGTCCTTGATACCACTATCGTGTAGCGCCTGCACCACGTACTCAACCGTTGGCTTGTTTGCGACTGGAAGCATCACCTTCGATCTCGTAAGTGTCAGTGGTCTGCACCGTACTCCTTCACCCGCAGCAAGAATAACCGCCTTCATCAGTGGTTATCTATCGGTCTCTGCTTTAAATATGTTGCACACTCTTAATGTTGCAAGCAGTCGCCTATCTGATCATCGATGAACATCCCTCTTCCGGTACGCATCCCAGGCCTCAAAGAGAAGCCACACCGCGAGAACGAAGATCACGATGCCTATTCCGGTCAGCATCCAGTTTCCTGCGTTGTAATATATCTGGATATTCAGTATCATGGCGGTCATCGCGGTAATCATCATGAAGATCATTGGAATCAACGTATAGATGACCGGCTTCTTCGTCTGCATGAGGTACATGGTGATCACGAGCAGAGTGAGTGCTGCGAGCAGTTGGTTGGTCGTTCCGAAGACGGGCCAGAGAATCATTCCGCCTTTGCCTGCATCCTTTGCAAGCGCAAGTGCAAGTGCTGTGAGTACAGCAACCGCACCCCCGACATACCGATTCCTGAGGATGTTTACATGGTAATTGCTGCCGATCTCTCCGATCACGTATCGCTGCAATCTTGTTGCAGTGTCGATGGTGGTCATCGCAAAACTGACGACAACGACGCCAATGATCGCAATAGCGAATTCAGGCGGTATGCCACATGCTTCAACAAAACCCCCAGCGCCGTCCACAAAGGCAGTGAGTTTAGGCAGAAGTCCTGCTGCCGCGCCCCAACTGGAATAATGCTCGTTCCAGAGTGATACGGTAGCAAATCCTGCTGTGCATGCAATGATGGCGATGGTGGCTAAGGCGCCTTCTGCGAGCATGCCGCCATAACCGATCATTTTTGCGTGAGCCTCGCTGTCCAGCTGCTTGACAGTGGTTCCTGACGACACGAGACTATGGAATCCTGATATCGCGCCACATGCGATCGTCACAAAGAGGAAAGGGTAGATCGACGGAGCGCCTTCCGGGTGTAGTTGAACCGCAGGTGCAACCACCTCTGGTCGAATGATCAGAAGCCCGAGATACATGAGCCCCATGCCGATGAATAGTTCATGCGCGTTGATGTGATCTCTCGGCTGCAAGAGCAGCCAGACCGGGAGCACCGATGCGATGAGCGAGTAGAGCAGTATGATGTATATCCATGTGGTCAACCCTGAACCGAGAAATGTCTCACCAAGCACAATTGGATCCAGCATATACGTCCCAATATATATCGTAGCGTACATAACTATCACCGCAATGACAGTCGGTATCAAGACGCCGGTCTTCATCCGGTAGACCATGTATCCGACAGCGACCGCGATGATCATCTCACAGGCGATCGGGAAGACTGTCTGTGGGTACCAGTTAAGCATCAGAGCAATTACGAGAGCAAAGACCGCAATCACGACCAGGAGCAGGAAGAACATGATCAATAAAAACAGGTTCCTTGCACGAGTCCCTATGATGTTCTCGGTAAGTTCGCCGATAGACTTCCCTTGATGTCTCAAAGAGACGACCAGCGCGCCGAAGTCATGGACCGCGCCTAAGAAAATCGTCCCGAACACAACCCAGAGAAACGCGGGAAGCCAGCCCCAGATCACGCCGATAGCAGGACCGACGATCGGTGCTGCACCGGCAATCGACGCGAAGTGATGTCCGAAGAGGATGGATTTCAGGGTCGGCACGTGATCGACGCCATCCTCGAATTCATGAGCGGGTGTTCTCGCACCCGGATCTAACGCAAATATCTTTTCGGCAAGAAAGGTCGCATAAAACCTGTATGCCAGAAGAAAACCACCGAGCGATATAATCGCAAGTATTAATGCATTCATTGCAATGCCTCCAGAAGTGATTACCGATTGTATTTTGGTGAGATCACCCGCATATATGCTTTTCGGTTGTCTGTAAATTTTTAATATTTAATACAAATCACAGAATTTGGGAACGCTACCATAACTTCGATGCAAGCGACCGCTTCGCGACGCAATCCTCCTTGAATGCACAGAGCTCGCACGGCGCACCTTGCACGCGGTCAGGCATCCTGCCACCTTTGATCATTCGAACCCGGTTTCGCAGCTCAAGAACCCTGCGCCGGTCTCGTGATTTGAGAACCACCTTCCGTATCTCAAAGAACCGTGCATACTCCACAAAACCGTACTCTACGGCCTGTTCGAACCGTTCTTCAACAAGCATCGCATACGCTGTGATCTGTAGCCGGTCGGGTTTCCATACCCCGTTTTCAGGCTTATTGCCGGTCCTGATCATGTACGGCAGTACGCGGTCACCCGGCTGCACCAGTTTGTCAGGAGACCCAGCAATCCCGAGAGCGTTCGAATAGATCGCATACTCGACCGCACACGGGGTTATCCTTGCGAGAAGTTCGTCCCTACCGGTCTTCCGGATGACCTCCGTGATCCGTAGCCCGATTTCATCGGTATCGATGCTCTCTGCTGCGTCCCTGATCATGGAGTGGTCCACACCTGCAAGTTCGGAACGGTAGATTATCGGAAGTTCGTTTACGATGCGGTCAAGCTCGGTCTGCAGCACTTCTGCCACATCTTCACCTGTACTTGCAGCGGCGTGGTGATACGTGAGCGCAAGTTCCTTTGAGAGGAGGTGGGCTAAGTATCTCGCATCCACATCCCGCTCCCCCGGTTCCCGGTAGTTTTTCAGGTTTGCAAAGTATACAAGGCGTGGACATCGCAGATAGGTGATGAGATCAGAGACAAGAACCGTATCAGCCATCACTGAGCCGATTTGATCGTGACACCCTCCGTTCCCGCCTCCACCGTGACCAGCGTCTTCACATCACGTCCCGCGGCACGCAGTACCTCTGCGCCTTCGCCGCGCTCGATGACCACGACGATATCCGATACCTCTGCGCCAGCAAGTTCAAGCGCAATGCTGACCGCTTTCATCGTACCTCCTGTACTGATCACATCGTCCACAACCAGCACGCGGTCTCCCCTCTTAATTCCATTTAAGTACAGTTCGCCCTTCGAGTATCCTGTGCGCTGATGCACAGCAATCTCATTTGGAAGATTGTACTGCCTTTTCCGGATGACCACAAGCGGGATGCCGGTCTTCATGGAAAGCACGGTCCCGACCGGGATTCCCATCGCCTCGATGGTCACGATCTTGTCCACATCGGTATCAGTCAGTTCAATGATGCGATCCGCAACCTCTGATAGGAGTGCAGGCGTAAGTTCGGGTACGCCGTCTGTTATCGGGTGGATGAAATAGTAATATTCACCACGAAGCGTGATCGGCGCGTCTTTAAGCGACTTCGTGAGTATCGGAAGCATAGACTCCATGTCGTTACGATGTTACATATTCTTTTGGGATTGGTTGGTGAGGCGTTTACGGGTTTGTGACGCTTGACCCGAATCGCTAATGCATCCCATCGATGCGGTAATCAGGTAACCCAGAGTGGTTGTAACCACGGTTACCCGGCTATTTCACGCTCTTGGTAATCTCGTGAATCACTTTGTCCTGGGTGATTCCGGTCCGCTCCGCCTCAAATGACAGAATGACCCTGTGCCGCAGGACCGGACATGCCATCTCATGGATATCTTCTTTGGATACGTAGTTGCGTCCTTGAATTAGCGCTCTCGCCTTCGCTGTCAGTGTAAGCGCGATCGATGCACGCGGGGATGCGCCGTATTCGAGGTTCTCCCACTTCCGGGTTGCAGTCACGATGCTGATCGCATGTGCGGTCAATTCTTCAGAGATCGGAACCTCCCTGGTCAGGTGCTGAAGAGTGATGAGCTCGTCCCCGCCGATGACGCGGTTCACACTCGGTTCGGATGTGGATGTGTACCGATCCACGATGATGCGCTCCTCATCAAAAGACGGATAATCCATCAGTATCTTCATCAGAAATCTATCGAGCTGGGCTTCCGGCAGCGGAAACGTACCTTCCATCTCGATCGGGTTCTGGGTTGCAAGAATGAAGAACGGAGCATCCAGTTTGTAGGTCTCGTTTCCAGCGGTGATCTGCTTCTCCTGCATCGACTCGAGAAACGCGCTCTGGGTCTTTGGGGATGCACGGTTGATCTCGTCTGCAAGCACGATGTTTGAGAAGACCGGGCCGCGTTCGAATCGGAACTGCTTCTCTCCGGCGTGCTCCTCCACGATCATGGTGCCTGTGATATCAGATGGCATCAGGTCAGGCGTGCACTGGATCCGGTTGAATGAGAGATCCATCGCCCTTGATAGGGTGTTGATCATAAGCGTCTTCCCAAGACCCGGATAACTCTCGATAAGCGCATGTCCGTTTGAGAGCATCGATATAATCAGATGTTCCAAAGCGTCCTTCTGACCGACGATGACCTTGCCAACTTCACCCACTATCGAGTTGATGATACTTTCGGTGTTGTGGTACATCTCGGAGATATCAGTTTGAGATGGTTCTTCCATGCAGATACTTGTTGACCTCTATTGATATAAATAAGACGCATGATCGGCGCGGGTCAATCAGCTTCACTCAAGCCACTCCTACCTCCATCCGCGCAGTAATTACCAGAAGTGTTTCATCATATCAGCTCAACGCCACCAAATTAACAGCTCCACTCGATGCGGAAGTTGATTGATTTCCAAAACGTAAGTAGCTACGATTGTTGTTACTGTTCTCATGTTGTCTTTTACTTCCTTTGGTTTGTGTTCTATCCTGCCCGAAGGCGCGACCGGATTTGGGACAAAATTCACGTGTATCCTCTCCAGTGTGGTACCACATCACCCATGATCTCCAAGTACCCCACTCGCCGAATATTGTGCCCCACAAGCTTCGAGCCGCGTCTCCGTCTCCTTCCGATATTTAAGTCGTTTCCTCACTGCAACGCGAGATACCAGAGACCCTTTGCTCTTTTCTTCAAGATGAACTATTTTCATAGATTTTGTGTAGTTTTGTGTGAGCGGTGCGCGGATTATGATAGAAAGCCGATGTGAAATCCGTCATGAATGGGTGTACCACCTGCGACATGTGAAAATGATGTGAGAATGCGGTGCAATGTTTAGCTATCACTGGATTTTTGAACAGTGCCCAATATTGTTTTGCATCCCGGAAATTGAACTCGATCTGGAAGCGCAGTTTGTAGTAATCAATCAACTTCGCATAGTCCAGATCCAGATCGCTGCTGAATAAGATTACATGAGTTCTGGCACCGGTTTTGAGATTGCTTTTTACGATTATGACCACATTCAACTTCTTGGCAAATGACTTGCTCAGCATGGTCATTTGGTAAATCTTGGTTTGAATCACCTCATTGAGGGTCGTTTCTTTCAAATACTCGCGTGAACATACCATTGTAATCGAGTTTGTCGCCGTATTTTCTTTTTGCACCACGTCCGCTATATGGGCATGTGTATGGGAAATATAGCGCAGAAGTGCACTTTAATTTGGAAATTATCTGCATGTTGCACTGCGATATCATCTGCATCGCATTATTATTCCCGAATACACCATCAAGCACGGCATATTTGAGGGGAATGGTCGTGCCAGTCAGCAACTGCACCTTTTTCAACATGCTCTGGATAAAACGGAGATATGATGGCAGTTCAACATTGGTCTTATTCTTATTTTTACTGCCTTTGGGTCTACCCCGTCCTCTTTTCTCCCTGGATTTGCTATCATTTTGCTCTTTTTGTTTAGGTTCGTCCTCGGAACGGATAACCTGTTTGATCATTATCGGA
>JAYEGI010000245.1:0-8588 GCA_034659035.1 Methanobacteriota archaeon | reverse complement strand
ACGCAGGTGCACATGATGCATACTGCTGCAACCCACTGATCAAGGTCTGCTTCGCTGACCCATCACTGGTATTCGACTTCGCTGACATCAGGAAGGAGTACGCAAAGGGTGCGATGCGAACCTTCCGACCAGCAGGCGAGCGCAGTCTGGTTATACCAGCAGGCGTATAGGCGACTTAGTCGCCTTTCCTTTTTTCTTTTTTTTCTTGTACCGAGCGTTAGCTTGTATCACCTTGGATACGTAATGCTACAGACCCCCTCTCGTTTACCAGAATCTCTCATACACCCACGCCGTTTAAGCCACACCCATTCCTTAAATATCTTACAGTCGTAACATTGTAGAGAGGAATCGCAGTGAAGAATAGCAGGAAGATATCATCGGTAGTTGCCAGAGATCACCTGCGGAAATTAAATTTTGAGTATATCGAACACTGGGTTCCATACAGCATCTTAATCGGACTGGCTGCCGGTGCAAGTGCTGTAATCTTCTACAGCCTGCTATCGGTTGTATCGCACTATGTACTCGGAGGTATCGGATGTTATTATTGCACTCCAACAGGCTGTGAACAGCCGCTACTACTGGTGCCATCGGTTATTCCACCAGGTTTGCTTGCAGATCTGCACACCTGGTACCTTGTGGTGATACCCGTTATAGGCGGACTTGTTGTAGGGCTTATAACATATCGATATGCACCAGAGGCAGTTGGTGAGGGGACTGATGCAGTGATCGATTCGTACCACCAGCAACAGGGACGAATCAGTGGCAGAATCCCCATCGTCAAGACAATCGCCTCTGCGATCACCATTGGCACCGGCGGGAGCGCGGGCAGGGAAGGTCCGATCACGCAGATCGGAGCTGGTTTTGGATCATATATTGCAGACAAACTGAAACTCGATGACAATGGACGGCGGATGATGCTGTTATGCGGCGCAGCGGGTGGAATCGGTAGTATCTTCCGTGCGCCACTTGGAGCTGCCCTCTTCGCAATCAGCGTGTTGTACAAAAGAGACTCGGAATTCGAGTCGCTTGTTCCGGCATTCATCTCGTCCATTATTGCGTATTCGGTCTTCTGTTCGGTCTTCGGATGGGGATCGCTCTTCACGACTCCGGATTACACCTTCACACACCCGGCTGAACTTGTATTCGACGCAATACTCGGCATTCTCTGTGGTCTCGTGGGTATCTTCCACATCAAGCTATTCCATAGAATACGCGATATCTTCAAAAAATGGGGGATAAAAAACTATCTCAAGCCAATGATCGGCGGACTTTTGCTCGGATTGCTTGTTTTGTTAGTACAGCAGAGCTGCGGATGCGGCTACTGTATATTCGGAGGTGGTTATGAGTCGATACAGTCTGCAATCGATGGAGATCTGGCAGTAGAAGTCCTAATACTATTTATCATAGCCAAGATCCTTGCAACCTCTTTCACCCTTGGTTCTGGCGGTAGCGGCGGTGTCTTCGCACCAACGCTTGCAGTCGGAGCTACACTTGGTGGTGCATTTGGCATAGTGGCACATGCCATGTTCCCTGGGACCATTGGCGATATGCAGTCCACATCGTTCGTTCTCATTGGTATGGCAGCGCTCCTGGCAGGAGTGGCACGCGTTCCGATTGCGGCAATCGTGATCGTATCCGAACTCACTGGAAACTACAACCTGCTGCCGCCGCTGATGTTTGCCTCAACCATTGCGTACCTTGTGACAAGCAACTGGACGATCTATGAAAATCAGGTTCCTGCGAGGGTGGATTCACCAGCGCACCGTGAGGAACTGACGATCGATATTCTTGAGAACGTATCCGTGCGCGATGCGATGGCAATTGAGGTCATGCCTGTAAATCCAACGAACAGCGTCCAGACAGTGCTCAACCTGATCACCAAGTACGGGCACATCGGGTATCCGGTACTCGATGATAACCACCTTGTCGGCATCGTAACTTTCAAGGATGTCGAACGCGTGCCGGCAGAGGATCGCGAAGAGGTGCTCGTTGAACAGGTGATGACGCCTACCGCGTCACTCATCGTGATATATCCTGATGAGTCGCTTGAGGATGCGCTGCGCAAACTTGTGTTAAACGATATCGGGAGACTTCCGGTAGTCGATAGGGATGATCAGTCGAAGATACTTGGTATAGTGACAAAGTCTGACATCATACGGCTCCATGCGCAGTTGTGTTGATCTGTGGCGGAAGGGGTTGTTAACGCATTTGCCATGCTGGCAGTGGCGCAATTGGGAAAACTTCAAAAATTGATATGCCGGTCGTAGTTTATTTTAAGTTCCCTCAGGTAGCATCGATCATACTCCCGTCGAATCGATCCTGCATTGATCCGTATCTAGCGAAGGGACACTTAATGCCGCGTTCTGCCAATATTATTCTGGTGTTACAATTGTACAACAGAGCAACAATCAGACCCGTCCTCCTGCTTGGAATGATCACACTCATAGTAATTACAGCGATTGCAACCGCGCCGACGTGCTGCGCAGTCCCGGACAGTGGAAACACGGATATTAAAATCACGGTAAATGAACTTACACCCCAGCCAGTCGAGCCGGGACGCGATCTCGTGTTATCTGTGACGCTTGATAACTACGGCAGAGGTGCGGCAGAACACGCGGTGCTCACGATCATGCCGGATTCACCAGTCATCCTCAAGAACGAGAACGACCGGATCATAAGATATGACCGGATCATCGGATACGGCGCAAACGTCGAGACGTATATACTCTATATCGACCCTGCTGCTGTTTCAGGCAACTACGAGATCGAACTCGGGGCAACATGTACCGATGACGGGCAGCATCGCGAGCAGAACCTGACCATCCCGGTTGTGGTACGTGGCGAGCCAAAACTCGTGATCTCGGACATCATGATTGAACCTGAGGTCATAAAGCCGGAAGACATGTTTGATCTCAGTTTTCGTGTTTCAAATAAAGGTTCCGGAACCGCAAGCACGGTGCAGGTGACTGCTGCACTTGACAACCTCTCGTTCGTGCCGATGGGCGCGGATACAAAGATCATCAAGAGACTTGACCCGGACGCATCCGAGCAACTGAACTACCGGATCATGACGAGCGACAGCGCGAAAGTCGCATCGTACGCGATACCGATAACGATGAGCTGCAACGACGAAAGCGGCAGAAACGTGACCTCACAGAGCTTTGTAGGGATCAATGTGCTGGGGGATGCCGATCTCTGCATCGCAAGCGTGAGGACGAACCCGGAAAGTCCCGCAACCGGAGATGTAATGACACTCATGCTCCGGATCGAAAATTCCGGACACGGAGATGCCGAGTCTGTAAAAGTAACGATCGATATTCCGTTTGGTGGCACCCGGACAGCATTCCTCGGCGAGATCGAGGCAGACGATGATGCGCCATGCATCTTTAACTTCCGCGCAACAGAGAGCGGCGATATCCCATATCACGCTGTGATCTCGTATAAAGATGATCTCGGGGACCACACAACAACCGTTGATATGGTGCTGCATGTTAGCGACGGCGGGAACGGCGATATGCTGATTCCGGCTCTCGCGGTGGCTGCGCTCATCATTGTCGGCGTAGTCTATCTTCGTAGAAAGAAATGAGAATATCCCTGACAGATCCGATCGATTAAAATGACCTCCATAGCAACAGAACTTAAAGTTTCAGCCTTCCTCGCCTACAAATTCATCACAAAGGGCAACAGAGGAACATCAGCACTCACAATCCTCATAATGGCGCTCGCCTTTGTGAATCTCATGTTCACGACATCGGTCTTCGACGGGATGGGTGACGCCACCGAGAAACAGGTGATTGATACCCTTTACAGCAACATCGTGATAGAGCCTGCGGACGAGGATATATACATCGAGAACCCCGACTCAGTTGTGAAGAAGATAATCAATGTGCCCGGGGTTATAGGTACTTCTGCGCAATATGTTACAGGTGCAACCATCACCTATGAAGAGCAAAGTGGCGCATGGAGTATCCGCGCAGTCGATCCTGCTGATGAGCGAACAGTATCTATGGTCCCTGATATGGTGATCGAGGGCGAGTATCTGAGCAGATCTGATACCAGAGAGATTATAATCGGAAAAGAGATTGCAGGTGGGCATGGCGGGAGTCTCGAACACACATCGCTCGGCGGAGTTGTGGTCGGCGATACTGTGGAGGTAACATTCGCGAACGGAGTCAAACGTGAGTACCGGGTGAAAGGGATCTTTGATACGAACTTCATCCAGTCGAATCAACTGGCGTACATAACCGAGAAGGAGATGGAATCAGTGCTCGGAATCCAGGATATGGCGTCCCAGATTCTTGTAAAGACTGATACGAAGGATGAAGAGGATATATTTCTAAATCAGTTCGTTGAGCTTGGAGTTCATGAAGATATCAAACCATGGATAGTGTACGCAGGGATAATAGCCACACTTACCAAGAGTTTCGATGCGCTAAATGCACTCACCGGAGTTATCGGCTTATTTGTTGCAGGTGTCACCATCTTCATCGTGATCTACGTCAGTACGGTGAGCAAACGAAGGCAGATGGGGATCCTGCGGGCGATCGGGATCAAAGAATCGATAATAGTCCGGTCGTACATATTCCAGGCTGTATTTTATGCGATATGTGGTTGCATTGCCGGACTGGTGATCATGTTTGCCATACTGGTACCCTATTTCATTAAGCATCCAATGGTATTTCCCATGGGAAATGTGACACTTTTAATCGAGCAAAAATCGGCCATCATGAGAAGCGCAGGGCTGATCATATCTGCTGCAATCGCAGGTTTCCTCCCCTCGTGGCGGGCGGTGCGTGAAACGATCCTTGATGCGATCTGGGGGGACTGAATGATGGAACAAGCGGAACGAGTGGGACGAGATGAACCGGACACGATAATTGCGACAAGAAACTTATCACGAACCTATATCATGGGAAAGATGCAGGTGACCGCGCTCAACCGCGTGACGCTAGATATCAGGCGGGGCGAGTTTGCAGCGATCATGGGAAAGAGCGGGAGCGGAAAATCAACGCTCCTGCACCAGTTAGGACTTCTCGACACGCCGACCGAAGGCGAGATTGTGATCGACGAGGCCGAGATATCCGGGCTATCAGAGTCAGAGAAGACGATGTTTCGGCTTGAGAAGTTCGGTTACGTATTTCAAGAGTACGCGATCCTGTCTGAAATGACCGCGCTTGAGAATGTGTACCTTCCGGCGATGGCGATGGGATTATCACGGGATGAGTGCGTCACAAAGGGGATGGATGCGCTCGAGAAGGTCGGGCTTGCTGAACGGGCAGATCACCGCCCGCGAGAGATGTCAGGCGGCGAGCAGCAGCGGGTTGCAATTGCGCGGGCGCTCATCAACAAGCCAAAGATTCTCTTTGCCGACGAGCCGACCGCAAATCTGGACAGTGTCTCGTCGAGGCAGATTCTTGAGCTGTTTCGGGCTCTGAACAGGGATGCCGGGCAGACTATACTGATGGTGACACATGAGCTTGAGGATGCGGATATTGTGGATCGGGTGATCTGGCTCGCTGATGGTGAGGTTGTGGAACGGTAGGGGTGAGGTAACTACTCAGGTCCTAAAACCACTATTCAGGGGACTTCACTATGCAGAGAATATCCGGGACAGGGGGGTACTGTAACCAAACCTATAATTTAACCGCAGAGTACGCGGAGGGACGCGGATGGGAAATAAGCGGTTAACCACTCTGCGTTCCTCTGCGTCCTTTGCGGTTACTTTTCTTACAATAAAGTACAGAATCGCAATCGTGCGATCAATCAACCTACCTGAGTAGTTACGGGGTGAGGAGGTTTGCCGCAGAGGTCCTATCGTGCACAAAAATAGTCAAAAAGTAAGCAGACCCATTGATTCACTGATAAAATCAAAAAATAACACTATTCATCCAGTCCCTCTACAACCCCATCCGGAACCGATCTTAAGTCAGCAGGTTCAGAGGGGTGAACACCGTTTTTGTCGTGTTTGTGGTGCGGAAATGAGCTAACATTGTGATGGTGCGGCACAGTGTCCTATCTCATTATCAGATCGCCTTCCTCTGATTGCAAATGGTACTTGTACTTCGGGCTTCTACGTCAGAATCGCCGTAGATCTCAACAAACTCAATAAAATAGAGGGTTGAGTCATCTATGAACTCCAGCATGCCTTTGAAATATCCCACCTGAAGATCGATCTCCTCAAACTCCGTGTTCCAGTGGGCGATGAAAGGACAGTTTCGGATCATCGCCTGTAGAGAAGCGTAATATCCCCTGACGTTCATCATCCATAGATTGACACCTGCCAGTATTCGGAGTCTCCTGCTCCAGATATCCAGCCCCTTCTTTGCGGCAAACCAATCAAAATAGTCATCTCGGTCATCTAACACGCCGGATTCCAGCTTATCCATAAACTCGTCAGAATCCATCCCGTATTTCTTTTCAAATCGCTTGCATATACCCGTATACCTCTTTTCCTTATACGCGGCTACATGTGAGTCTCTTAGCAGTGCCGACTTTATGACACTGCTCACCTCCTGCGCCGGACACTCTTTCTTGATATTGATCGCAATCGCCATTCCGGTTGACACCTCTGCCTAATCTCTGATGTGCATCTCTTGGGGATGCTGTTATTGTATCATTCCCCTCGTTCACACGCGCCTGGCAAGCAGAATCTCGAGGCGGATTATTGAGCCCTTCAGGGAGTTAAACGAGATATGGGGCAGACAATCCTGATGGTGACTCACGAGCCCCGAGGGTGCTGATATTGTAGAACGGGAGCTGTGGGGTTGCCCAGGCAGCATCACTTCAGTTTATCCGGCACCAGCACCTGCAACTCCGGTATAGTCGGCAGATGAGAATCATTGGTCAGAACGAACGAAACGCGCCCTGATTGCTGTTGCCATCCGGATGGCATCCGGCGTACGAATATTGTACTCAGGCACGCAGACGAGCCGCTTCTTCTGCGATTGCGCAGGATAGCGGGATGGTGGCAACGTGACTTACGTTAAGCAGGATTTCCCTGCAAGTGTTGAGTCAGCATCATCCGGCTAATCTCACAATCCCCTCTACCAGTCCCCTCTAAACGGCATACGAGATTGCATCTGCAACCTCTGCTGTCGAGCACCGCCCGCCGATGTCAGGGGTTGTGATGCCGCGGGATACTACATCAGATACCGCCGCCTTCACCGCATCAGATTCCCGGATCCTGCCGTACCACTTAAGCATCATCGCAAGACTCAGGATCGCAGCGATCGGATTCGCAAGTCCCCTGCCCGCGATATCAGGAGCGCTACCGTGCACCGGCTCAAAGAGCGCGTAATCAGCTCCAATGTTTGCGCTTGCGCAGACACCAAGCCCGCCGATGAGCGCTGCGGACATGTCGCTTAGGATATCCCCGAAGAGATTGGTTGTGACGACCACCTCAAACCGCTCCGGATTCAGTACAATACGGTGCGCAGCAGCATCGACAAGCATATCATCCCACCTGACTTTGTTCCGGTTTGCGACATCGATGCAGACCTCCCGAAAAAGCCAGCACGACTTCATTATATTTGCTTTGTGCACGATTGTCAAGCGTTTTTCTGCAGCAAGCGAACATGCGTACTCTGCGATGCGCTCGCTTCCGCTCCGGGTGATGACCCTTGTCGAATGCACGGCATCAGGCAAAACCTCTTCGATTCCCGAATACATACCCTCAGTGTTCTCACGGACGATTGTGAAATCGATATCCCGGGAGTTTGTTATTCCCTTGATCGGCCGTATATTGGCGTACAGATCGAATTCTTTCCTGATCCGGACAAGGACGCTTTTGTATTCCGGATCTGGCGGTGTTGTGATCGCACCGAATAGTATGCAGTCGCAGGATCTGAAGATGTCAAAATCGTCCTCTGTCATCGCTCTGCCGGTGCGCTTCCACCTGCCGTACCCGATCTCGACCGGCACTTTCTCGATATCGAGTGCGAGGGAATCCAGCACTTCAAGAGCGGCTGGAATCACCTCTTTTCCGATCCCGTCACCCTCAACGACCGCAATTTTCATCTGGCGCATGGTTTCTGGATTGTCCTGTCCTGTCAAATAGATATCGTTTGTGGGGGGGCTCGCATGGGGGAGTTGTTCTGTTAGGGGTGGAGGTACAATGTTTGTGTCGTATGTGTATGTGTTCCGGGCATTTTTCGACTCGACTAGAAAAAATTAGAAAGTCTCCTCTTTTACATATTTTGAACGACTATCAATTAATTCAACAATTTGATTGTCAATGATATCTATAGCTGTTCTAATTTCTGCCATATTAATACAATCTCTTGCATCTTTCATATTTACATTCGTTTTTGTTATTTCATCGTAACTACTCAGGTACCCAAAACCACTATCAGTGGACTTCACTATGCCGAAACTACCCGGGATGTGTGGGATACTATAACCAAACCGGGAATTTAACCGCAGAGTACGCGGAGGGACGCGGAGGGGAAATAAACGGTTATAGGCTTCTAGCGTTCCTGTCAAGTAGGGCACATAGCCACCTCTTTCCGGGGTAATAGCCCCGAGGCTGCTATGCACCCCCTCACAGAACCGGACTTGAAGATTTCCCTCATCCGGCTCTTCAGAAGCAC
>JAYEGI010000244.1:0-27547 GCA_034659035.1 Methanobacteriota archaeon | reverse complement strand
TGTGCGATCCCTGATAAATTCATGAGACGACCTTTACTCTTATGGTATATATAGTATTCTATCGAATGGGGTAATGTGATAAAACCATTGATATAGCGATTCATCGCTTGCCAGATGACAATAATAATACGGTCATGGAGGACTTTGTATGTTTGTACTTCTTCGAGTTACCCTCTGATTTGGAGGGGATACGAACATATGTTATATTCTTTGCGACATTACAGGGTTTACATGACACTAGTGCTTCTACGGATTCGTGCGCCCCGCCTGAGTGCGAGCGAAGACCGTTAATATCGATGCCTGCAAGAACTGGTACGCATGAACCAGCAGATAGCAACCGGCGCAGAAGCCGTGATCGAGCGATCCGGTGACAGGATCATCAAGCGGAGAGTCTCGAAGAACTACCGCATCCCAGAGCTTGATACGCGAATCAGGGCAGCGAGAACCCGAAGCGAGGTAAAACTCATATCAGAGGCACGCAGGTGCGGAGTTCCGACACCCATAATCTACGATGTCGATACAGCCGAGCACACGATCGAGATGGAGTTTATCGAGGGTCCGCGGATGAAGGATGTGCTTGATCTGAGCATGAGCGGGCGTATCGGCGAACTTGTCGGCAGGTTGCACGGTTGCGGGATCGTTCACGGCGATCTCACGACCTCAAATCTCATCCTGCACACTGGAGACGGCGACAGCGGTTGCGATGACCGGATATATTTCATCGACTTCGGACTCGGGTATTTCGAGAAGAATGTGGAGGCGCAGGGTGTCGATGTGCATGTGCTCTTCCAGACGTTTGTGAGCACGCACGGCGAATCAGGGCTTGAAGAGGCGTTCTCTGCCGGATATAGGCGAACGTTTTCGGATGCTGATCAGGTGCTTACGCGTGTGCGCGAGATCGAGGCGCGGGGGAGGTACCTGTGATTATGCAATTATATCCGCACGCCAGTTTTCTTGAACTCTCTTTCGCTAAAAAGAATCGTATAATCCGAGATGCTCGTCGCCCGTGAGATATCGTGGGCGGTACGTTCGCATTCCTCTCTTGTACGGGCATGGATCATCGCGTACAGATTGTAGTCCCATTCCGGGTATCTAACGCGCTCGTAGCAGTGCGTGACCTCACCAAACCCCGCCATCACGGCTCCAACCTCCTCGACGCGGTCGTCGGGGACGTTCCAGACGCACATAGCATTCGCAACGATCCCGAGCACGCGATGCCCGATCGATGCCCCGAACCTGCGGATGACACCACACTCCACGAGCGCCTCGATTCTGTCGATCACCTCTGCCTCGGGGATCGCAAGTTCGAGCGCAATCTCCTTGAAGGGATTCGGGACAAGATCGATTCCGTCCTGTGTCAGTTTTATCAGTTTCAAGTCAAGATCATCCATCAGTCTCATCTCTCCTGCGAAACTTTTTAATATTTTCCGAAATGGGTTCAATCTTCTTTGTCATGACTCGATCGCCCAGAAGAAATTAAAAAGTCACTCTCCGATCACATTACCTCAAACTTCAAACTTCACCCCGATCTTAAAGAGCCGTGTGACCGGAAGCTCGAGGAACGGGTATCCGAAGGCTTCAATTTCGCGGAGCATCTCATGCAACCGCTCCTTACTGTGTGCAGAAACCGTGAACCAGATATTATACACACCAGGGCGCAGGTAATTGTGTGACACCTCATCAAAACCGTTGATCCACGAGGCAACACCGTCGATCGCATCTTCCGGCACCTGCATCGCAATAAGCGTGCTGGACCCGCCGAGTCCTTTCGTATTTAGGATGGGGCCAATTCTCCGGATTACACCGATATCAGTGAGTCTATTGAGATGATTGATGACCTCTGCCTCAGATATGCCAATCCAGTCACCAAGCGTTCGAAAAGGGCACAAGTCCAGTGGAAAGTCCAGCTGGATCAAGTTTATCAATTGCCTATCAGTATCGTCAAGTTCAAGTTCCTGTATCATCGTCATGAAATCTCTTCATCCTGCGCCGGTACACGCCATACCGGTCTTCCGGCGAATATCTGGCCGGACGCGGGTTTATGGCGGCAGCACCGCATGTGGGACAGACCGCTTTTAAGGTATACCTGCCGCACTCACTGCATCTAAGAATCTTTGACTTCACGCGAACGCCCCCGCGCACTTCACTCCTTGTGTCTGTGGAATGTGCCTTCTCCGCTCAGATGCTTTATCTCATCGATTGCGCGCTTTGCAGATTCCTTGAGGATTCGTTCTGCCAGTTTGTAATCGGGCGCAGTAACGTGGATACGGTATCTTGGCGCGCCAACATAGCTGATATCGAGTGTAACATAATCCTCATCGACGGTTGCAGCCGCAGCAAGCGATCTCTTAATCGCATCCACCCCATCAGGGGCAGGGCATATCAGGTCAAGGAATCCGGTGATGTCGACAGACGGGATATTCACATTCTCGATTGCGACCTCCTCGATCTTGATGGCATAATCCCCATCGACTCCGGCATCGATCAACACAGACTTTCCAGATATAACAGTCTCTTCGAAGGCGTTATACAGGCTGCCAAACGAATCGAGAAGCGCGTCCGCAAGTTGCCGCTCTATAGTCTCATCGCCTATTGCAAAGCTAAGCCATTTCTCAGCGCGAAGTTCGCTCTTCCATTCCTGGATCTTGTCCCTGCGCTGGTGCTCATTCACATCCTTGTACGAGAGGTCGATATGACCGCGCTTTGGGTTTACTGAGAGCACCTTGCAGACGATCTTCTGCCCCTCGCGCAGATAATCCCGGATATACTTCACCCAACCGGCAGCGACCTCCGAGATATGGATCAGACCCTCCTTTCTGTCGTATTCGTCCAGTTCTGCGAAGACGCCAAAATCCATCACCTTCGCAACAGTGCAAACGACCAGATCACCCTGGCTGGGCCACTCTCGCATAGTCTCACTCCAGAACCTCGAGAATCTGGGTCAGTATCTTTGTTCTGCCACCTGTCGGCTCTGCAAGCACCTTATCGCAGACTACGCACTTAATCTCGGTGCTTGCGTTTCCGAAGATGACCTGTTCGTGATTACATTCACATTTGACCCGCAAAAACCTGCTCTTCGGGGTTGGTATTATACTCTCATTCATTGTGATTCCACCAATTCAAATTTGGATGCTCTGAAGCACTTTCTCACATGTGCCTTTCCGCATTCACTGCACCGATATCTAAGATGGATCCGCTTGGTGGGCTTGTCGCCACCAGGGACCTTTGAAAACTTTCCATTGTTCCCTATGCCGCTCTGCCGCTTCTTCTGCCGCACGATTCTGGTCATGGATGATGCTTTTGCTGGCTTCACCCGTTCGACTTTGTGTTCGGTATGCTTCTTGCAGTAGGGGCAGTGGGTTTTAAATCTTGCTGGCATTTTCATCTGATAACTTCACCTTTTGTCTGTTTTATCGTAACTGGCAATACCACCCTGCGTTTACAGAGTACATTTGCATTGAGATTTGGCAGTAGCACCACATCATTCTTTGCAAGGGTATAGTGATGACTGTCAGCACCCATAAAGGTTGGTACATCCTTAAGCACGCGGACGATCGTGTAATTGCTCAGGTTGCCGTTGTCAGGATCTTCACGAGTTACATGCTCGATAGCAATATCGCAACGCACCTCTGAAACGTCTTTGGCGCGTTCATCCGCATCTTCTGCAGGTTCCACAAATTCCTCTGACCGGATAGCTTCTGTGGCTGGCAGGGTTGACTTGCCTATAACCGCCCTCTCGATATCGGACCAGCCCTTACGCACCGCGACAAGTACCGAGTCGTACATTTCATGCTCGACCGGTGCCATCGCGTCCGTGTCCTGCTTGATGCCCCTGATCTCTGCCAGTATATGAGATGATGCGAGATTGACGATCTTCCCCACCCGAAGTTCGAAGATACGCTGCAAACGATTTTTCGCGGTCTCGAGTTCGTCGGCAAGGAGTTGTGCTTCCATCTTGGAAGCGATCTGTTGCTCCTCGCGCAGTCCGTCAAGATATGCGCGCACATCCCCATAGAAGCCTGGCTCGAGTTTTGCGAGTTTCGACTTTTGCTCTCTTGTGAGGATATTACGCAGATCTTCGAAGTCCATGATGTATATTCTATGCCTGCGTTACTTCAATCTGGCGGCAGACTCCGAAACATATTTATAGAATCGGTAAGGGTTATTCAACATCTTATGATAATATTGACGAGGAGTCTACCATGAATAAGAGTCAATTATTTGCATTGTTGATAGTGCTCGCCCTTGGACTGATCATAGCCTCAATCGTATACTATGATTCGGACGCATCTATCGAGATGGAGCAGTGTGGCGGCTGTCATAATTCTGATTATACTCAGAAGATGGCGGGTGCAAGTACATGGCCCGCGGTCTTCAATACAATCGTCCCTGATCATAGGGGCGAGCGTGCAAAGCCATGCACAGAGGGGTATGTACGCGGATGTATGGAGTGTCACAGCCCCACGCATGGAAGCAGGCAACTGCACGTGGGCATGACCTCTTCCGAGTGTTCGCGCTGCCATGCCACGCCTGTCGCGCCGATGTATAAGGAATGCACAATGTGCCACGGGGACTACCAACACGCAGATTCCGGGATAACCGGTGATTGTGAGTCATGTCACCCTGCACATACGGCAGATACCAGTGCTGGCTGTGGTGACTGTCATATAACGGAGTATACCGAGCTCATGACACTTGGTGGCGGACACGCGACAAAGGATACCAGTTATGAGGCCCTCCGCCACAGGCTGAGCCCGACCACGTACAGTTACGAACAGCCGTTGATCGGAGAGGGATGTTATTCCTGTCACGAGGACCATGCCGAATCCAAGAGCTGTCTGGACTGTCACACACTTGAACATGGTTACGGGCTGGCTGATTGTCAGACCTGCCACAACCCACATGCTCCGACGGTGATCAAGTTCGGTGCGATCGTGACCAGTGATCAGTGCAGGCTATGCCACGAGGCTACCACACAGGAGTTCACCGATCATCCGACACTACATGCGGCCATGAACTGCACGGACTGTCACATTGAGCACACCGGATCAAGAGCGTGTGCCGATTGCCATGCCGACGCACACAAGGACATCGTCGTGGACGTTGACTGCATGACCTGTCATGAGAACGGACATGCGCCGATCTGAGTGAGATATGATTCCGCCGGATTCCGGCGGGATTTGTTTATTTTTCGTGCGTGTTTAGCTAACCACGAAGTTATGTGTGTTTCCACAAGAAAGTATGAAAAAGTGAGATATATAATTTAAAACTAAGCAATGCTCGTGTCTACTACTATCTTGTATTAATCTCGTGAAATCTCGGGGGTTTTTTTGGTTTTCTGGTATCTTGTGTTGCAGCCCCACCCGAACCATATCGGATTCGATACTTTTTGATTTGTTCTGGTCGGTTGAAAACATGACGCCAACCCGGCAAATACAAATATGATTAGATAGGTGTAATCAGTGAAACCGGTATTAATATGTGGCTAAAACAGTATCAACCACAGATTAACGCAGATGGACAAAGATTATCGGCGTAAATGACTTTTCATATCGATAGTGCTCCATTATGGCAGTTGTGGTTGCGTAAGACACTCCGACGTTCCCAGAAAATAATAAAAAGACATATCGGGTTGACCATCGATTCAGGCACTCGGGCTCGGTTTTGCAGAGTTCTCCCCATCCGTTGATCCGAAACCCGGTCTTCCTGGTTTTCCACGTTGTCTTGCGGGCTTACTGCGTGGGCGTTACCGCGCACGAATTCCATAGTAGGAGTGCCCCAAATGGAGGAGGCAGCCCGTCTGGGCAATACGTGATGCAACTTCTTGTCGTCTTGGCGAATGGCACGAATCGAGTAAATCACCGGATTTTTAGACAGGGTCCCGTTAACATTTAAATACGTTTCCAGCAATTATAACATGCCCCCAAGGTTGAAAGTGTTGACAGGATGTCTGATGTGCACACCCCCAAAAGTAGTATTAACATCATGAAGACGGAAGCAACAGAACAAAACGAATTGTCCGGAGATTGTGAACGCTGCATGGATCATGCCCTTCCGCACGGGTGTGATCATATCTCGCGGGCATGCGGACGATCGCGGTAGTAAACCTGCGTCTTCAGGAGTTAATAAATACGAAAGACAAACGAAAAGGGAAGGCAGAAGAGATGTTTAAAATAAGAATGGAACCGATGGAAGAGATCATATGTTCGCTGGAAGCTAATGATAACAAAGTGTTTGAAGCGGTAATGGGCATTCTTTCAGAATGTATGGTGAACGAAAAGATAATATACAATTATTTAAATGGTGAAATTAAATTTTTGGTCAGAAAAAACATCATTTTTGCAGATTCTGCGAGTAAGGAACTGATACCGCAATCACAACTGACGCTATCGGTGATGCGGGATGTGATGCGGGATGCATAGAGTTGGGGCGGCCCCCTGGATGCTGCTCAGAAATCGCATCTCACGGGTGAGGTGGTGACATGGACCAGTCTGTGACGCACACTGTTTACGCGGCAAGCCCGGCGCTCCCGACTTTAGTCCGAGGCAGCGTGTACGGGGCGAAGGTACACGGCTGGACTGGAAACATTGCAACGATCGATCTTGATTGTGGGACGGTCAGACAGGAGAAACTCTCACCAGAGGTTGCAAGAGACTTTCTCGGCGGAAGAGGGCTTGGCGCATCCATCCTGTGCGAAATGATAGATCCGGGCACGAAAGCAGACGCATTCGATGCCCCACTCATACTCGCAGTGGGTCCGCTCACAGGCATCGCACCGATGTCGGGGCGGCATTCGTTCGTCACGAAATCGCCACTCACCGGAACGATCGTCGATTCGAGCGGCGGCGGATGGTTTGGGAGCGAATTAAAACGCGCAGGATTCGATGCGGTAGTCATAAACGGGCAGTCAGAGACTCCGGTATATCTCAGCATCGATGATCATGACGTGCGCATCGAGGACGCATCCGATCTCTGGGGATTAAACGTACGCGAGACTACGAAGAGGCTGGAAGCGCACGGCAAAGTGGCGTGCATCGGGCGGGCGGGCGAGAAGTGCGTACGGTTCGCGAACATCATGAACGACTACGTCCATGCATGTGGACGCGGTGGCATCGGTGCAGTGATGGGTCACAAGAGATTAAAGGCGATTGTAGTACACGGAAGCACCAAACCAGGCATTGCAGATGAAATAGAATTTGAAGAAGTGAACAAGGAGATATCACGGCTGCTGCGTGCAAGCCCAGCGTTAAAAAGTCTTTCAGTGTATGGGACGCCGTCGCTTGTGAGCCTGATCAATTATCTCGGATTGATGCCGACTAAGAATTTCAGAGACGTCCGGTTCGATGTTGAGACGATATCCGGCGATTACATCGAGGAGAATTACGAACTGAAGCGACGTTCCTGCTATAAATGTTCTGTTGCATGTAAACACAGGACAAAGGAAGATATCGAGATTCCCGAGTACGAAACGATCGCTATGTTCGGTCCCGATTGCGATAACAATGATTTTGATAAAATCATAGATGCAAACCGTGTGTGTAATGATTACGGGATGGATACGATATCGTGCGGCTCAACCATCGCCTGCCATCAGGAACTGCGCGGAAAGACGCACGGATTATCAGAACTGGCATCCATGATCGGAGAGCGGGACGGAGTCGGAGACGAATTGAGCACGGGATCTAGAGCGTATGCGGACGCGGCTGGCGCAGGCGACGTAAGCATGACCTCAAAAGGTCTGGAGATTCCAGGGTATGATCCACGCGGCGCACTCGGACAGTCGCTTGCGTATGCAACCTCAAATCGCGGCGCATGTCACATGCGGGCATATATGATTGCGCCGGAGATCATCGGAAAGCCCAAACTGATCGACCGGCATACATTTGCAGGAAAGGCGGGGCTACTAAGCATCTTCCAGAACCTCTCGGCTGCGATGGATTCGCTCACAGTCTGCCGGTTCTCATCCTTCGCACTCTCGGCAGAAGAGTACTCGGGTATCTTGAGTGCGGTCACGGGAATACGGTACACTCCAGAAGATCTGCTGCGGGTGGGTGAGCGGATATGGAACCTCGAGCGAATATTTAACCTGCGTGCAGGGTTCACACGTACGGACGACACGCTTCCCAAGCGTTTCTTTGGAGATGGCGGCATCGACCGCGTCGAATTCGAAGATGTGCTGGATGAGTACTACCGCTTTCGCGGATGGGGGCTGGATGGCGTACCTGCCGGCTGGAAACTCGAGGAACTCGGGTTACAACCGAGGTGGTAGCCCTCAACCAATCGAAAAACTTTGAGGTATCCAGAGCGTCCAACGGTCGCTACCGATCCGGTCATGCAGGGTATTGGCATGGTCATTGTCATTGGAACTTTGGTGGAGCTACTGGCTTTGCATGTTGGATGTTCCGCTGACGCTTGGGTTTTGGAGGTGGGGTCATCGTATCCGGGCTGGTCTTCGGCTGGTTGCGATCACGCCATTCCAATTTTGGGCAGATTCCCGAGGGGGCACAATGGATTCTCACAGACGTTGGACCGGATCTCTTCATCGTATATGTCGGACTGATGGCATGACCCAGAGCGATCCATGTGATTTTATATAGGCGTTCTGAAGACGAAAGCTCTGGTGTGGGGGTTAACCAAAAACCCGAAAAACGTCCCGAAGGTGATCGGCGGCTAAATCATCACTTCTGTTCTCCGGATCTTGCGAGTTCGATGATCGCATCTGTCAGCTTTGCCATCGATTCACGCGCCTCCTTTCGTTCGTTTCTCATCTCATCGATGATGCAGTCCATGTTATCGGATATCCGTCCATATTTCGTGTCCAGAGTTACGAACCCCTGCAACGTCTGATCACGGAACTCTGTGATGATCTGGGTGTGCTCATCCTGCTTCCCAAGCATCACCTCCCCGATCGCCACCGACTTCTCTCCAAATTCCACAGATCGTGTCCCAAGTTCCACAGACCGATACAGAAGCGCACCCGCCACATCCAGCCGCTCTCCGAGTTCATCCTGCCAGTTACCTCGCTTGATCTCGAAGTACTCAAATTCGCCTGTCGCCACCTCGAACCTGACATCGAGGTCTTCAACAGATATTGGCGTTATCGGATGCTTCTCTATCCTGATGTGAGTTATAAACTCATCGAGTGCATCTTGTTTCCCTTCTGCAACGATTCTGACATCATATGGTTTCAGATTTTCGACAAAACCAGTCAACTTCAGCTTACGGGCGATCTTTTCCACAGTGTCACGGTATCCAACCCTCTGAACCTCGCCTTTTGCAATGATCACTACTCGTTTCATAGTGCATCACCTTCGTTCGATCTTGTCTCGTGTCGTGTTTTCATATCAAGCCGCGGTTCATAGGGCTGCGTTATGTCATAATAGCTCGCTTACCACACAAATAGTTTTCGTGTGGATTCTGGCATTAAATGACATCCGAAGCGGCAAGCCAAAAAAAGAGAACCCGGCGGCGCGGGCAAGCACCGCAGCACAATTGGCACAATTGGCACGATCAGCATTGCATGAAAACCTTCCCGTGAATACCAGTCATTCGCGAATGTCTATAAGTATGATGAACCCAAGTATCACATAATCATCCATGACAGCGAAAACGATATCAGAGATCAACGAACGGATCCAGGATGGCAGCGTCTGCGTCCTCACGGCAGAGGAGATGACCGAGTACATACGTGAGCACGGCGCAGGAAAAGCGGCGCAGGATGTCGATGTGGTCACGACCGGCACATTCGGGGCGATGTGCTCATCAGGTATATTCTTAAATTTCGGGCATTCTGATCCGCCGATCCGGATGCAGCGCGTGTACCTGAATGGTGTCGAGGCGTATTCGGGTGTAGCCGCAGTCGATGCATATCTCGGCGCAACACAGCCGTCTGATTCGGACGAATCTTATGGCGGCGGGCATGTTATCGAGGATCTGATCGCAGGTCGGGAGATCGATGTACATGCCGAATCATCAGGAACTGACTGCTATCCGCGCAAGGTACTGGATACCAGCATCACGATCGATGATCTGAACCAGGCGGTAATGCTAAACCCAAGAAACGCGTATCAGCGGTACGCTGCCGCAACAAACTCGACAAAACGCACCCTGTACACGTACATGGGAACGCTCCTGCCAGGATTTGGCAATGTCTCGTACTCTGGTTCCGGCGTGCTCTCCCCAATCTCCAATGATCCGGAGTTCAGGACGATCGGAATCGGAACAAGGATATTCCTGGGCGGTGCGAAGGGGCATGTGGTCGGTAGCGGAACCCAGCACGATCCTGATAACAGTTTCTCTACACTGATGCTCTCAGGAGATCTCAAGGAGATGGATACGCGATACATACGCGGCGCCGTCTTTCGCGGATACGGGATCAGTATGTATGTCGGGATTGGCGTCCCGATACCAATCTTAAACGAAGAGATCGCAGCCGCAACAGGGATTAGCGATGCCGGAATAAGAACAAATATCCTGGACTACGGGGTATCAGGACATCCCACTGTGCAAGAGGTAACGTACGAGGATTTAAAGTCCGGAATCGTCGACATCAATGGAAAGGAGGTTCGGACTTCCCCCCTTTCGAGTTTTTATATCGCACGGACGATTGCGGATGAACTCAAAGCGTGGATCAGGGACGGTGAGTTCTTTGTGAGCAGTCCAGCAGAGCAGCTGCAAAGACGCGGCACAGTAAAGCCGATGCGAGAGGTTCAGGGGCAACTACTGGTGCGGGATGCGATGTCAGAAGATGTCCGCACCGTCAGCATACATGTAGAGATCAAAGAGGCGGCTGAACTGATCATTGAGGGCAAATTCAATCACCTGCCAGTGCTATCAGAGGACGGTGCCCTTGTCGGAATCGTCACTTCATGGGATATCTCAAAAGCAGTGGCACGCGGGTACACCGGCACCGTCGGGAGCGCAATGACTGGGCGCGTGGTCACAAGCAATCCTGATGAGTTTGTCGAGATTGCAGTCAGGAAGATGGAACGGCACAAGATTTCGGCGCTTCCTGTGATCGATCCGAACCGGAAAGTCATCGGGATGGTTACGAGCGGGGACCTGAACAAACTGCTGGTGCGGAGATGATGAATGTGAAAATCATCTCTGGTCGTAACTACTCAGGTATGTTGATTGGTCTCCCGATTGCGATCCTGTATTTTCTGGCAAGAAAAATAACCGCGGAGGGCGCAGAGGAACGCTAGAAGCACTTAACTGTTTATTTCCCCTCTGCGCCTCTCTGCGTACTCTGCGGTTAAATTCCCTGTTGGTTGCAGTATGCTCCAGGTCCCGGATAGTTCCTGCATAGTGAAGTCCCCTGAATAGTGGTTTTAGGTACCTGAGTAGTTACCTCTGGTCTTTCGTATACCATCGCGTTGCAGTGACTAAAACTATTGAGACTTTTTGATATTTTCGAAATGAGGTTTTGGAAAACCGCCGAGACACAGATGGACACAGAGACGGCAAAAGATAAAAATAACAACTTTCTGTGGCCTATGTGGTTTAATCTTCCTTATCATTACTCCATCATCTGGAAGGTGAAAAAGTGTATGCACTCGCGAATTACGAGTCTTTTCATTATTTTCTGGGAATGTCGGATTGTCTTACGCAACCACAACTGCCGTAATGGGGCACTATCGATCTGAAAAGTAGGGAAGACCAATAACCTGATCAATGGGTACTGTCTAAAAATCCAGTGATTTATCACCGCGGAGATCGCAGAGGGCGCAGAGTTTTAAGACCGTTCCAATCCACGCTTTGGTTTTCTGATGCCTCTGCGCCTCTCCGCGTACTCTGCGGTAAAACTTAAGGATATAATGATTTCACTGGAATTTTCGATTGTGCCGATCAATGGAGGGCGGATGCTGCTTGTGATGTATGACGTGTTTTGAAAAAGACCAGCCACCTAATCCTGATCCGCGCCTACCCGATAATCTTATAATGATGCAAGACTTGTGTGATGATAGGTGATTCCTAAATGGTCAGTGTAAATAAATACGGATACCGGGCATTCAAGGAGATGCTTGATTGCGCAGAGGAACTCGATATTGGAGTATCAGAGTTAAAGAACGGAGCAACCATCGTCGACGCTGGCGTGAATGCGGCAGGCGGATATGGTGCTGGCATGTATCTCTCAAGGTTATGCCTTGCAGATCTCGCAGACCTCAAGTACATATCATACCAACTGGGCGACTACATAGTCCCTGGCATTCAGGTTGCAATCGATGATCCAGTCATCGCATGTATGGCATCGCAGTACGCGGGCTGGAGAATTACTGCTGGAAAGTACTTTGCAATGGGCTCCGGACCTGCGCGTGCGCTTTCGCTGAATCCGAAGGAACTGTATGAGGAGATCAGATACAAGGATTCTTCGGACAAGGCGGTCCTCGTACTCGAAGCGAGCGAACTTCCGGATGAAGAGGTCACCGACATGATCGCAGAGAAATGCGGTGTCGATCCAAAGGAACTCTACATCGCGGTTGCGCCAACATCATCGATTGCAGGATCCGTGCAGATCTCCGCGAGAATCGTTGAAACGGGGCTACACAAGATGCACGATCTTGGATTCGACATCACAACGATCAAAAACGGATTCGGAATAATCCCGATCTCACCGATCGTTGGAGATGACACCAAATGTATGGGTTCGACCAACGACTGCATTATATACTGCGGCAAGACGTACTACACCGTCGATTATCCGGATATCGACGAACTCACCGACTACGTGAAGAAGGTTCCGTCAGAGACGTCCAGAGACTACGGAAAGCCATTCTTCGACACGTTCAAGGCGGCTGGCTTCGACTTCTTCAAGGTCGATGGTGCGATGTTTGCGCCTGCTGAGATCACTGTTAACGATCGTAAGAGCAAGAAGACGATTACAAGCGGCACCGCTAATCCGAATGTGCTGATACAATCATTCGGCATAACTAAAGTATAGATTTCCCGAAATACTTCGGGAATCTTTTTTCTTTTTTGGACTCTTTGTAACTGCTAAGATCTGTTGATCGAACTCCTGAATCGTGATCCTCTGTTTTTTTGCGACTTTCAGCAGTTGCACGTTTGGTCTCGAAGTTAGCTTCGAATATGCATCTGTGATCCCCGGTCCAACCCGGGTAGGTTGACAGCCCCCCCAAAAACATTATATGTTATAGAACTCAAAACAAATTACAGGGAGTGATGGCATGGAGTGCGGTTCATGGAACAAGTTAGCATAGTTGATGATGCCTCCGGGCATCCGGACTCGAATGGTATAAAGATAACCGCATCATACAAGATCTCGATCTCGATTCTTTTTGGGTTGCTCGGTTTTGTCCTTAACTTTCATACCATCAATTTTCCTTTTCCGCCATATATCGCGGTTGTCCTGATAGGGCTCCTGTTTCCGATGCTCATAACCCTCGCGTGGGGGTGGAGATACGGACTACTATCGGCTTTAGCGGGTGGCTGCCAGGCGATGTGGTGGTTATGGGGTCCCAGCAATGGTTATGCCATATTCATTGTCGTGCCTCCATTCACGCTATGGATACTGTGGCACGGATTCTTTGCGGATCTGCGCAATAGGCGAGGAGGGCACGAATGGTGGCTAAGTGCGTACGCAGTAGAGATCCCATTCCGGATACTCAGCACAATAAATCTATATACCCTCGCGAGATGGGTTATAGCGCTTAACCCGCCCCCGTGGGGCTGGGCTTCCGGTGCAAGCAGCGCAATTCCGATGCAGTTTACCAATTTCGTGGTTATCAAGCAGTTTGTGATTGCGTATACAATCTTATTGCTGGCAGATGTGTTATTGAATCTTGGATCCGTCCGAAGATTCTTAAGATTGGAGAAGAAAAGTAACCAGACTAACACCAGCTATATTATAAGTGCCGCCCTCCTGTTCGGGGGATTTTTCTGGTTTATCGATAGCGTTGTTGGTTCTTTGGTATTTTATGATGAGAGTTCTTTTCTTGAGTTGCTTGCGCTGGATATTCCGCCATACGTACTTTATGTGAGAACTGCCTTTATCCTTGCTTGCCTGGTGGGGGGGCTGGTGGCTGCAGGCTTCTTGCGCAAGCAGCGTGAGAGTGAAGAGGCACTTCTGGAAAGTGAGGGACGATACAAGCATGTGTATTCTATGCTCAGGTTGATGTGCGACAATCTGCCGGACCTTATATGGACAAAAGATTTGGAGGGTAAGTTTATCTTTGTGAATAATGCTTGTTGTGAAAAATTGCTCAATTCCAGGGATATGGATGAGCCGATTGGTAAAACAGCTGCATATTTTTCCAGCAGGGAAAAGGAGACTCATCCGGAAAACCCTGACTATCATACATTCGGAGAACTGTGTACAGGTTCCGATTTAGCGGTTTTGGGGACAAAAAAACCGCAAAGATTCGATGAGTTTGGTAATGTTAAAGGAGAATTTCTCTACCTTGATGTTTACAAGGCGCCGTTCTGGGATGAACAGGGCAACATAATCGGAACGGTCGGCTGCGCAAAGGATGTAACAAGAGAGAAGGAGATCGAAGAAGCTCGCAGGCGTGCAGAGAGGGAGCTTACGCAAACCGTAGCAGACCTGAAGCGTTCCAATGCCGAACTTGAGCAGTTCGCGTACGTTGCGTCCCATGACCTGCAGGAGCCGCTTCGCATGGTCTCTGGTTACATGCAGCTTATGAAGCGGCGATATGGGGGTAAACTCGACTCCGATGCCGATGATTTTATCGGCTTTGCCGTAGATGGTGCGAACCGGATGCAGACATTAATTGGTGGCCTGCTTGCATTCTCGCGCGTCGGCACGCGAGGCAAGCCGCTCACACCAACCGACTGCGAAACGCTCCTTTCGCAGACACTTTCTGACCTGGAAATGTCCACTTACGGTAGTGGTGCAGTGATTACGCATGACGCCCTCCCAACAGTGATGGCGGATAGTTCGCAACTGGCTCAGGTGTTTCAGAATCTGATCGGAAACGCGATAAAGTTTCGGGGCGAGGCGCCACCGCGTATCCACATCGCAGCAGAGCAGAAGGAGGGTGAGTGGGTCATCTCGGTGGCTGATAACGGAATCGGGATCGCCCCTGAGTACTTCGATCGCATCTTTGCAATATTCCAGCGCCTGCATGGCAGGGACGAGTATTCGGGAACCGGAATCGGACTTGCCGTATGCAAGAAGATCGTGGAGCGGCACGGTGGCAGGATGTGGGTGGAATCGGAGCCAGGACTGGGTTCGACGTTTTACTTCACGATTCCTGCAAAAGGAGGAGAGCGACAATGAATGCACGATGTAAGTCCGTAGCAATTTTCAGCATCTTCCTGCTTCTTGCCCTCTCTTTATATGGTCAGCTTTCGTGTGCGCAGGAAGATCCGGCAAAGCGTGTACTTGTGTTGAATTCGTATCATAAGGGGTTTTTCTGGACTGACGACACTGTAGAAGGGATTGAGTCGGTCCTGGGATCTGAAAAAAATGATACCGGGCTCACGATAGAATATATGGATACCAAATCCATAAAATACGATGCCCAGTACAAAGAGAAATTATATGACTTGTATAAATATAAGTACAGCAACCAAACATCTGACCTGATCATATCTACCGATGATAATGCATTTGATTTTCTTCGCGAGTATCATGAAGATCTGTTTCCGGAAACACCGGTAGTCTTCTGCGGAGTAAATAATCTTGAGGCTCCCAATCTTGTAGACCGAGATATATTTACAGGGATTATTGAGATTCAGTCGATAAAAGAAACAATAGACATTGCTTTAAGTCTGCATCCTGAGGCCCGGGAAATTGTCTTTGTTATTGATAGCACACCTACCGGAACACAGATCCGGAGCCAGATACAGGGGCTATATAAATATTATGAAAATGTTCGGATGACATATATTGGTGACAGTTTATCCATGGCACAGGTCGAAGATACTGTAAACCGATTATCTGATGAGACCATAGTGATTTTCGGACCATTCAATCGAGATGGATCCGGGAAATATTACTCTTCTGAAGAAGCAGCCTCACGTGTGTGCCGGGCAAGTATGCGACCGGTATACGGGTATTCTGACCAGGTTTTGTCTCATGGTATCGTTGGTGGTAAACTCTTTGGCGGTTTTTATCATGGCCAGGTCGCAGCAGAGATGGCAGAGCGTATCCTTGCAGGGGAAGCGGTGCGGGATATTCCTGTGATAACAGAGCCGCAGACCCAATACATGTTTGATTACAATCGGATGCAGCGGTGGGGTATCGAGGAGTCCGACCTGCCCGAAGACAGTATTATTGTAAATAAACCATATTCAGTCTATGAAGAGAACAAAGGGTTGATCTGGAGTGTAATTATAGTTATAGTCTTCCAAGTGTTGGTCATCATCGCCCTTCTTGTGAATCGGTCAAGGCGCAAAGCCGCGGAGGATGAACTCAGGGAGAGCGAGGATCGGTTCCGGACGATCTTTGATTCGATCAATGATGCCGTCTTCATCCATGACATAGAGACCGGAGCGATCCTTAACGTCAACAACAGTGCGTGTGATATGTACGGATATACCCGCGAGGAACTCCAAAGACTCGGCATGCAGGCCATAAGTATGGGCGAGGCACCATACAGTCAGGAAGACGCGGTCGAATGGATGAAGAAGGCATCAGCAGGTAAACCACAGGTCTTTGAATGGAGAGGCAAGCACAAATCCGGGCGTCTGTCATGGGGGGAAGTGAGCATGAGGGACGCGGTCATTGGGGGGTGTGGATGTGTGCTGGTGGTTGTGCGTGACATCACAGAGCGAAAGCAAATGGCGGAGCAAATGGCGCACCTCAACTTTGTGCTTCGTGCGATACGGAACGTTAACCAGCTTATCACAAAGGAAAAAGACCGGGACAAACTGCTTCAAGGCGCTTGTGATAATCTTATTGAAACACGCGGCTACCATAACGTATGGATCGCTCTGCTGGATGAGTCCGGACGGCTTGTAACGACTGCCGAAGCAGGATTGGGCGAGGTATTTGAGCTTATGGTGAAACGGCTGGAGCAGGGGGAGTTGACCGGATGCGTACAAAAGGCACTCATACAATCAGGGGCAGTCGTGATAGATGATCCTGCCGCCATCTGCACAGATTGCCCTCTTGTGGACTCGTATGATGGCAGGAGCGTAAAGACCATCCGGTTGGAACACGGGAACCGGGTTTATGGTCTGCTTTCGGTTGCAGTCTCTGCAGGTCTTGCGGTAGATGAAGAAGAGATGTCCTTGTTTTCCGAAGTAGCCGGAGATATTGCTTTTGCATTGCATGCCATCGAACTCGATGAGAAGCGCAAGCGTGCTGAAGATGCGCTCCGAGAAAGCGAAGAGCGTCTCAGGGTAAGACTCGATTACATCTTATCGCCTGATAAATCAGTTAAAGATGTTTCTTTGACCGATTTAATTGATTTAAAAGACCTTCAGCAGATCCAGGATGCCTTTGCCAATGCAAATGATGTAGCATCCATCATCTCGGATATCGGTGGTAAGCCAATTACAAAAGCAAGCAATTTCTGCGGTGTGTGCGAGATCATCAGGAGCACAGAAAAAGGAGATATAAACTGCGCAAAGTCTGACAAGATTCTTGGGGCGAAAGCAAAGGTGCTTATGAAGCCAACTTATGAAAAATGTCTTAGCTGTGGTTTTGTCGATGCCAGCGCTCCAATAATTGTCGGAGGTAAGCACATTGCAAACTGGCTGATCGGTCAGAGCAACGCAATGGGTGTCGATAAGAACAGAATTGAAACGTATGCAAAGGATATTGGTGCTGATACGGATGAAATGCTGGATGCTTTCGGAAATATGCCTGAGATGTCGCTTGCAAAGTTCGAAGAAGTGCTTGACTTGTTATGGCTCATCGCGAAAAAACTATCTGCTCTTGCACATAACAATGTAGTATTAGCTAAGGACGTTACCGAGCGCAAGCGTGCTGAAGATGCACTGCGCAAGAGCGTTTTGGAGTTTAAGCGTTCCAATGCCGAACTTGAGCAGTTCGCGTACGTTGCGTCCCATGACCTGCAGGAGCCGCTTCGCATGGTCTCTGGTTACATGCAGCTTATGAAGCGGCGATATGGGGGTAAACTCGACTCCGATGCCGATGATTTTATCGGCTTTGCCGTAGATGGTGCGAACCGGATGCAGACATTAATCAATGACCTGCTTGCATTCTCGCGCGTCGGCACGCGAGGCAAGCCGCTCACACCAACCGACTGCGAAACGCTCCTTTCACAGACACTTTCTGACCTGAAAATGTCCACTTACGATAGTGGTGCAGTGATTACACATGACGCCCTCCCAACAGTGATGGCGGATAGTTCGCAACTGGCTCAGGTGTTTCAGAATCTGATCGGCAACGCGATCAAGTTTCGGGGCGAGGCGCCACCGCGTATCCACATCGCAGCAGAGCAGAAGGAGGGTGAGTGGGTCATCTCGGTGGCTGATAACGGAATCGGGATCGCCCCTGAGTACTTCGATCGCATATTTGCAATATTCCAGCGTCTGCATGGCAGGGACGAGTATTCGGGAACTGGAATCGGACTTGCCGTATGCAAGAAGATCGTGGAGCGGCACGGTGGCAGGATGTGGGTGGAATCGGAGCCAGAACTAGGTTCGACGTTTTACTTCACTATTCCAATAAAAGGGGGTGGACAGTAATGAACAGCGACACAGTAAAGAAAGAGAGGCAGAGCGTGCGGATACGAGAGGAACGCGACGATCAGAATCTGATATTTGAGAGCATGGTTGATGGTGTGTACATGGTCTCGAAAGACCACAAACTGGAGTTTATGAACCGGGTTTTGCGGGAGAAGTTTGGAGATCGGACAGGTGGTATCTGTTATGAGGCATTTCACAGGAGGCAGGCCCCATGCCCATTATGCAAACTCTTCAAGGTGCTTGACGGGAAGACGGTGCGGTGGGAGTGGCATTCCCGGAGGACAGATGAGATTTACGACCTCGTTGAGACGCCTCTAACGAATGCAGACGGAACCACATCGAAACTGACGATATTTCGAGACATCACCGAGCGTAAAAGGAGGGAGGCAGAGAGAGTACAGGAAGAGCAACTGCGGATGCAACTTCTCGATGAACTGGAGAGATCTAACAATGAACTAAAAGACTTCGCGCACATCATTTCGCATGACTTAAAAGCACCTCTCCGCGCCATCACTTCGCTGGCTGAATGGCTTGCAGCCGATTATGGCGACAAGCTGGACGAGGACGGAAGAGAGCAACTGGAACTGCTCAAGAATAGAACGAGGAGGATGCACAACTTAATCGAGAGCATCTTAACGTATTCCAGAATCGGGCGGTTGAACGAAAAGAAAGAGGAGGTGGATCTGAACACTCTTATATCTGAAGTGATAACCACGGTCGATCCGCCTGAAGATATAACGATTGAGGTGGTGGGTGAACTGCCAACGATCCTATTTGAACGGACGCGGATGGAACAGATATTCCAGAACCTTCTTGGAAACGCTGCTTTGTATATGGACAAGCCTGAAGGGCGGATAACGATCTCGTGCAGCGATGGCGATGGCGACTGGAAGTTCTCTGTTGCCGACAACGGGCCCGGAATAGACGAAAAGTATTATAAGAAGGTATTCCAGATATTTCAAACATTAAAACCTCGTGATGAGGTTGAGAGTACTGGGGTAGGACTCACGATTGTAAGGAAAGTTATCATGATGCATGGAGGGGAGATAACAGTGGAATCGAAATTGGGCGAGGGGAGCATATTTCAATTCACCATCCCGAAAGAGGGTCACAGAGGGGGCGGTATATCATAAATAAGAATCTTGAGATTATGCTGGTTGAAGACGACACAGTAGACGTGATGACGGTCAAGCAGGCTCTTAAGGATATCAATGTCACCAATCACCTGGTCGTCACTTCCGATGGTGAAGATGCGCTTTCGTACTTAAGGGATGAGGGGAACAAGATACCAGGGATCATCCTTTTAGACCTGAATATGCCAGGGATGAATGGCATAGAGTTTCTGGCGGTAGTAAAGAAGAATGGAGTACTGAAGAGTATCCCGGTCGTCGTGTTGACGACATCAATGGAGGAGCAGGACAAGGTGGACAGTTTCGATCTCGGCGTTTCCGGATACATGGTCAAACCGGTCGGTTATGCCCAGTTTGTGGAAGTGATGAAGACTATTAACCTGTACTGGACGCTCTCAGAGTTACCGGAGGGATAATTTATGGAACACTACAACATTATGCTGGTAGAGGACGACCGGGTGGACCGGATGGCTTTTGACCGGTCTGTTAAGGAAAGTGGCAGTCCATACGATTACACGGTAGCAAGCTCGGTCGCGGAAGCAAAGACGGTGCTCAATTCTACGGGATTCGACGCTGTGATTGCGGATTATCTGCTCGGGGACGGAACAGTATTCGATATCTTCGAGATGGGAGTGAATGCGCCCATCATAGTGGTCACCGGCGCAGGGGATGAGGAGACGGCAGTCAGAGCGATGAGGGCTGGTGCTTACGACTATCTGATAAAAGACCCTGACAACAACTACCTGACAGTCCTGCCAACTACTGTTGAGAACGTGGTCAAACGGTGGAAGTCAGAGAAAGAACTCAGACAGTACCAATCCATGGTGGAGTACGCACACGACGTTATCTTCTTCAAGGACTTAAACAGCCGGTACATGATCGTCAACGATAAAACGGCTGAGTGTTTCGGATTGGCCCGCGAAGAGGTCATTGGAAAGGATGATTTTGAACTTATGCCGGATACGGAAGAGGCAGCGAGGAATATAGAAGATGATCGGGTGGTCTTTGAGGCTGGCAAGCCAAAGGAGATTGTCAAGCGTATGACCACTCCGGATGGGGGTCCATACTGGTTTCAGGCAATCAAGGTTCCTTACTTCGATGCAGATGGGGAGATAACAGGTCTTGTCGGCATTGCTCGCAACATCACCGATCAGAAACATGTAGAAGACCAGATCAAAGCTGCACTGAGGGATAAAGAGATGCTGCTTAGGGAGATGCATCACAGAGTAAAAAATGATCTTCAGGTGGTCTCAAGCCTACTAAATATGCAGGCGGGGCTTGCCGGTAGTAGGGATACGGCTGCCATGCTCTATGAGTCCAGGGATCGGGTAAATACGCTGGTTCTTATGCATGTCCAGTTGTACGAGAGCGGAAATTTGGTAGAGGTGAATATGAAGGATTTTCTGGATGGGATTGCAAGGCAGTCGTTCCAGAGTTATCCGGTCACTGATACGAGAATCACACCTGCCACCCACATAACCGATTATCCGCTTCCGGTGTCTACTGCGATACATGTAGGGCTGATTCTAAACGAACTGCTCTCAAACATTTTCAAACATGCTTTTGCCGGACGGGCTGAAGGGAAAGTCAGGGTCGGTTTCGATGTAACTGAAGAGAGTAGAGCGAGTCTGAGCGTAAGCGATGACGGTGTTGGGATGCCCGCCGGATTTGATATCGATAAAACCGAATCGCTTGGTCTGCGTCTTGTAAAGATTCTTGCAACAGACCAGTTGCAGGGAGACCTCGGGATCATCGGCAATGGAGGGACGACGTTTTTGATAACGTTTGGGATAGATGGCGATTACGAGAGGATAAACAATCATGGAACCGATATGTGAGGCTGTTGAGATTCTGCTGGTGGAGGATAACCCTGGCGATGTGCGCCTGACACAAGAGGTCCTCCTGGATGGCAAGGTACGAAACAACATGTATGTGACGAAGGATGGTGTGGACGCGATCTCATTCCTGCGCCAGACCGGAGAGTATGCCGATGTACCCCGACCGGATATTATTCTGCTCGACCTGAACCTGCCAAGGAAGGATGGTAGGGAGGTGCTTGCAGATATCAAAGCCGATCCCGACTTGAAGAATATTCCGGTAGTGGTCTTGACCACATCGAGTGCGGAACAGGACATCTTCAGATCGTATGACCTCCATGCGAACTGCTACATCACAAAACCTGTTGATCTTGACCAGTTCATCAGGGTGATACGATCGATCGAGGATTTCTGGCTAACGATAGTGAAACTGCCGCGGGGTGGGGTGGATGGACGATAAGCAGATCAATGTCCTGCTGATCGAAGACAACCCCGGAGATGCCCGCCTGATAGTGGAAATGCTCTCCGACTCCGGGGTTAACGGAACTCACTTCGATGTGGAGAGTGCCTGCCGGCTATCGGATGGGCTAACGCGCATCCAAAAAGGCGGGATCGATGCGATTCTGCTCGATCTCGGACTTCCGGACAGTGCCGGGATTGGTACATTTGAGAAGGTGTATAAGCAGGCGCCAGAAGTGCCGGTCGTGATGCTCACAGGTCTTGACGATGCGGAGCTGGCTCTCGAAGGCGTGCGCATGGGTGCACAGGACTATCTGGTCAAGGGCAGGGTGGATGGCGATCTCCTGGCACGCACACTACGCTACGCAATCGAGCGGATGACGGCAGAGGCACGCATCAAGCATCTGAATAGCGTCCTTAAGGCGATCAGAAATGTCAATCAGTTGATTGTGACAGAGACCGAGAGAGGCAGTCTCCTCAAGAAATCCTGTGACGCGCTTGTGGATGCACGGGGCTACGATGCTGCATGGTTTGGGGTCCTCGAGGACGGCGAAACCTTTGACATGGTTGTGGGTTCGGGTTTCCGGGAATATGTCTCGCGTTTCATCGATCGCGTGGTGGGCGGTGATCATCCCGCCTGCATCAGGGACGCGCTCTTTAAAAAAGAGCGGGTCAGGGTCGTAGACAAGACAGACGGGTGTGGGGACTGCTTCTCCAAAGACGCATGTCTCAGAAGGGCGGCTGCGATCATCCGTGTCGAGCACGCGGACAGGTTCTTCGGACTGCTTGCCGTATTGCTTGCGCCCGGTGTTGCAGTGGACGACGAGGAGAAAGGACTTCTCGCAGAGGTTGCTTCTGACATAGGGATCGCTCTTCATAACAGTGAGGTGGTGGAGAAACGTAAAGTTGCTGTGGACGCGCTTTCGGAGAGCGAGGAAAAATATCGAACCATCTATAATAATACTCAGGTCGGATTATATCGATCGAGGCTTAGCGATGGCAAAATGTTAATGGTTAACAGTCGTATGGCTGAGATATTCGGTTATGATAGCCCGGAAAAAGCTGTTGCTGAGTATGTAGCATCTGAACATTATGCAGATCCCGGAACAAGGGAAGAGCTGCTTAGCATCCTGCGTGAACACGGCAAGTTCACCAATTTTGAGGATCATATCACGAGATCGGATGGCTCTGTTGTATGGATTCAATATTCCGGAACTCTATTTCCGGAAAAGGGCTATTTTGAAGGTGTCGCGACAGACATCACCGATCGCAAGGTTGCTGAGGAGAGGCTGCGGGTGGCGGGAGAACAGTTCAAGATGATTGTGGAGACCGCACCAAGCATCCTTATGATCAGTGATGCGGAGGGTAAGAACACATACGTCAGCCCGAACTGCGAGGAGTTTACAGGATACGATCCGGATGAGATTACATATGGGGTGATGCAGTGGGTGCATGAGGATGATGCAAAACGGGCAAAGAATATCTTTGATCGCACCTTCGGCAGAGGTGTGGGATGCAAGGATTTTGAATACAAGGCTGTTAAGAAGGATGGAGATGTCTGGTATGCGTCAAGCTCGTGGGAGCCGCTTATAACTGCGAAAGGGGAGTTTAGTGGGGCAATCTCCCAGACAATCGACATCACCGATCGCAAAGCTGCTGAGGACGCACTTCTGGAGAGTGAAGGAAAATATCGCTCATTGATGAACGATGTACTCGATACTTCTGATATAGGAATTTTTATCCTTGACAACGAATTTAAAATTGTCTGGATAAACCGTTCAACAGAGAGATACTTTGGTTTGAAACGAGAAGATGTGATCGGAAAAGACAAACGACAACTCATCCGTAAGAGGATCAAAGACATTTTTGAAGACCCGGAAACTTTCGAGCAAAAAGTATTTGCAACGTATGATGATAATAATTATATAGAAAATTTTGAATGTCGTGTGCTTCCTGATGAAAAACGAAAGGAATACTGGCTTGAACATTGGAGCCAACCAATCCAATCAGGACTTTATAAAGGTGGTCGTATCGAACATTACTCAGACATCACAGAGCGAAAAGCTGCTGAGGACGCGCTTAAGGAGAGTGAGGAGAGGTATCGGGCGCTGTTTGAGACTGCCAAAGATGCCATATTCCTGAGTGATGAGACTGGAAAGTTTATGGAGGTCAATTCTGCGGCTTGCGGATTGCTTGGCTACAGCAAAGAAGAGTTGTTAAAACTGAGCAACAGGGAAATTGACGCCAATCCGAGAGGATACGAAGCGCTTCTGAAAATTCGGAACGGGCCGATTAAAGAAGCGATGTTTGAGGTGAACCAGCGGAGGAAAGATGGTACGCTCGTACCTGCGGAGGTCTCTGGGAAATGCTTCGAAATTGGTGAGCGTAAACTATTTCTGGCGATTGCTCGTGACATCACAGAGCGAAAAGCTGCTGCTGATGCGCTCAAGGAGAGCGAGAGACGGTACAAGCACCTGTATTCTATGGTCAGGTTGATGTGTGACAATCTGCCAGACCTTATATGGACAAAAGATATGGAAGGAAAGTTCATCTTTGTAAATAAAGCTTGCTGTGACATATTGTTAAATGCCATAGACACAGATGAGCCAATCGAAAAAGACGACATATATTTTGCCAGGAGGGAGAGGGGAGCCCATCCTGAAAACCCGGAGTATTATACATTCGGAGAGTCATGTATACGTTCTGATGCGATTGTCATGGAAACAAAAGAACCGCAAAGATTTGATGAGTTTGGCAATCTCAAAGGAGAATTCGTCTATTTTGATGTTTACAAGGCACCTTTCTGGGATGAAGAACATAATATGATGGGGATTGTCGGCTGTTCAAGGGTCGTAACAAAAGAGAGGGCGGTAGAAGACCAGATCAAACGATCCCTGCAAGAGAAAGAGGTGCTTCTACGGGAGATTCATCACAGGGTAAAGAACAATCTCCAGGTTGTTTCGAGCCTCCTTAATATGCAGGCGCGAAATGTTAAGGATAAAAGGACTATTGAGGTGCTATCTGAATCAAGGGACCGGATACGGACCATGTCTCTCATCCATTCCCAGTTGTATGGGGGCAGAAACCTTGCAGAGATAAATATGAAGGAGTTTGTGGATATGGTGCTCGGGCAGTTGTTCCAGAGCTATCCGGTCAGAGATACAAGAATTACTCATGTCGTCCGGGTGGATGATTACCCGTTCCCGATATCGACTGCGGTGCCTGTCGGATTAATCATCAATGAACTACTCTCAAATGCGCTGAAACATGCTTTCAAGGAGAAGGACGAAGGGAAGATCGAGGTTAGACTCACAGCATCAGATGGAGGTAGGATCAATCTGACGGTGAGCGATGACGGCTCCGGACTGCCGCCTGGATTCGATATCAATGAGTCAAAGACGCTCGGTCTCCGTCTCGTAAAGATCCTCGCTGAAGATCAGTTGCAAGGGACACTGGAGGTCACGAGCGATGGAGGGGTAATCTTTGAAATAGAATTTGAAATGGAAACTGGCTAACCTGAAGAGCGTCAATCGTGAATAGGGCAAGAGATGATTGTGGGCAAAATGAAGAAGAAGCGATTGGAAAACGGAGAAGCGTCCAAACTTATCGTTCTTGGATTGTAACTACTCAGGTACCTAAAACCAGTATCGGGGGACTTCACTATATAGGGACTACTTGGGAAATAGGGGATACTGTAACCAAACCGGGAATTTAACCGCAGAGTACGCAGAGAGACGCAGAGGGGAAATAAACGGTTAAATGCTTCTAGCGTTCCTCTGCGCCCTCCGCGGTTATTTTTCTTGTCAGAAAGTACAGAATCGCAATCGGGCAACCAATCAACATACCTGAGTAGTTACCTATTTCAATCATATCTATCTCCATATTCAGCTCCTGTTAGCAAAAATAAAAAAAAGAGTGGAGGGACGGCGAAGCCACCCATCCCTCCATCTCAATCGATTCAGTTCCGTCTCCACAGCAGATATGCTACAGTCATAAGCCCGCCGAGTGCCGGAATAATTCCGAAACCGGGTGTGGCTGCTACTGGTTCGTCTGCGCCTTCGCCGGCTCCTGTCCCTGTTTTGCCCTTCGCGTTAAAATCAGCGAGATTCGTACTCTCGCCTGGCTTCGTTGCACTGATCAGGTTTCCGGATTTGCCCTTCTCGACATCATATCCGAGCGCCTCAAAGTCGATGACGTGGTCTTCGTGACAGTCCTTGCACGTCAGCGCATCCTCTTTCGGTGATACTCCATGGAAGAGTCCAAGATATCGTTCGGTGTCCACGTACTGGACCGGGTCGTATATCTCGCCTGTCGCCACAAAGATCGCTTGAGTCATGTTGCCCGTCTCCTTAACCGTCTTGTGCCTGTACGGCAGCAGGTGCGTACCATTCCATGACTGTCTGCCCCGGTGAAACCTTGCTGCGTAGATCTTTGATGCAGGATCATCGATTCCGCCAACAGGCTTTGCCATCATCACGGCACCGTCATCACCACGCACAACCGGATCTGCGAGATCAACGATCTCAGACATCCGGTTCCACCAGACATGAATCGGTGCAGGATTACTCTCGCGAACGGTCGTCAGGTGATACAGGCTTCCCGTACCAAGATACGTATCTTCCCAGTCGCGGGACATCTCCACTGTCTGCACCTTGCCATACGATGTTACGTGGCATGCGGTGCAGTAGAGCCGATCCGTGTGTTTGTTGTATATCGAACCCTCTGCATGGGGCTCGCTGCCGTGACATCTCTGGTCATCACAGGTGACCGGAACATCGGTATCATCGATACGCATGTCCATGCCCCTGCCCGACACATGGTGATCCACGAACGTATGGCAGTCCTGACATGCCATACCAACGCTCATATGGACATCGAGGTCCCGTGAGACATTGACCGCACCCAGCACAAGTTCAAGATTGCCCCGTTTGTTGTTGTCCCCGCCACTCGCCAGTGCATGGCAGCGCAGACACATCTCACGCGTCGGCGGTCCGACATTTTGGGCTGCTGCCGTCGCATCAATCGATGGATCAGGACCTGACGCGGTCTTCTTGTAATTCGGTGCATGACAGATCAGGCAGTCGATCTTCTCAACTGAAAAATCGTGTTCAGATAAGCCATAGCCCGCGTGACACTTGCCGCATAGGGCTTCATTCGATTTTACAGAAATGCAGAAGTCATTTATACCAACAAGTTTGCCTGTCGGCTCGCCTTCCTTCCCGACAACGTGTGTTGCCTCGCCCATCCACGTGTTATGGACCGAGGTTACGAAGTCATCGCCCTCCTGCTGGTGGCACGCAAGACAAGTTTCAGCACCCGCATATTCCTGGATGCTGGCGTGCTCCCCTTCGGATGCAGCAGATACCGCCGACGCGATGATAAACAGACAGGAAAGTAGAGCGACAATTATCAATGACATTGTTTTTGTATTGCTTAGTGGAGTTTTCGTATTTTGATTTCGTATAGTACATTCCTCCTTCTGTATATCAACATAGATATTAC
>JAYEGI010000243.1:0-8607 GCA_034659035.1 Methanobacteriota archaeon | reverse complement strand
GTGTTATCGCTATATCATTAGATTTCACGCAGAACACGCTCGAAAGTTGATAATGCTATTGATCGGAACGTTTATGAGTTATGCGGGATGGCTATATGGATATGGTGGGCGTAGGGGGCTTGGTACAGCATGAATACTATGGTGGCACGTGTGTGGGTGGCTACTTGTGTCTGTCACATTATTTCTGTGCGTATATCCTGTGCTGCATGGTCTGACCGCGGCTACAGCAGGGATGGTCCCTGCGACCTGGGACTACCGGACTTCTAAAATCCAGGGTAGTTTCCTCACACAAACTTAGTCCTTTCTTTTCATCAAAACTTAGAAAAGAACTCAGTGCAGAATAGAATTTATATATCTAATCATACATATAATCAGAGCATGGATGAAGAAAACGAATTCCATGAACAATTCGACGCGCTATTCAAGACAAAGAAAGAGTTAAACGATTTCGATTTCGATTCTTATGATTGGGGATGTCTGCGATACATACTGGAGCTCCGGATATTTCTTGGAAGACTACGAAAATGTGGAATACGGTCAATTGGCGGATTTTTTGGCGATGTTCTCATCTGGCTCACTGCAAAGGAAGAGCTCAGGAGGTATGACGGGCGAGACTACACTGCTGCATCGATGATCACGTTTTTCCTCTTCGTAAAACACTGGAGTTTCATAGCATACGACATTGTTAACATATTCAAACGATCGTTGACACCAAAATACAGAAATGCAGGAATAGAAGTGCTGAGGCGGGATTTATTCCATAAAAGTGCAGTTCTTTCTTTCGAGGGGGAATCTGTCAAGTTAGAGTTCAACCGGAGATATGAAATGAGATATAATGAACAACTGGCAAGCATGAATGAATTTATAGATCAAACAAGAGATATGATCGACCTTCTGTAGTTTAATGGCTTAGCGTGAACCATCTACAGTGAATATCTGAATTTTAGATGTTTAAGACCGAAATATACAATTCAGGAGTATTATTAGTTGATTTATGTGCTTGTGGTTCGTATATGGACGATATGTGGTTATATAATTGGATGATATCTTTTTCAATTCTGTTATAAGTCGGTGGTTATCGTTCTACACCACCCGCCAGGAAACTACATCGGTTTTTGGAATGATTAAGGCCCCCATGTTCGTGATTGACTATATAATCGTTCATGAATTAGCCCATTTAATGGAAAACAACCATACCACACGATTTTGGAATATAATCGAGGCTCAGTTGCCAGGCTCCCGGAAAGCAAATGACTGGTTAAAGGAGCATGGCGCGATTCTAGAAGAAAGTTTTTGAGTTGTGGCTACAGAACACCCCCTACCAAATCACCCTCTGCCTTTCGCGACCCCGATCAGCTGTTTCGTATACGAATGCTCAGGATTTGCGATGACATGGTGAGCGGTTGCGTTCTCCACGATCTTGCCGCCATGCAGCACCGCGATCCGGTCGCTCACCTTGCGTGCAACACCTATGTCGTGCGCCACAAAGAGTATGGGGATGCCGCGCTCGTTCTGCAGATCAAGAAGAAGTCGCAGAACTTTTGCCTGGACGCTCGGGTCAAGGAAAGACGTCGATTCGTCAGCGATGAGCATATCAGGCGCAAGTATTCAGCGCACGTGCTATAACCACCCGCTGCAACTCTCCTCCGCTTAATTCATGCGGATATTTCTGCAGAAAATATTCATCATCAGGCAGCTGCACCTCTAAAAGCGCGCTTTTTATCTCATCCCTGGAGTCGTCATCGAAAACGCCCTGTATGTGCAGAGGCTCTGCAATCGCCTCAAACATCGTGAACATGTTACTGATCGAGTCTCTTGGAGGCTGCTAAACGATCCCAACCGTTTTTGCAAACTCTTTCCGGTCTATATCCGAAACCCCCCTCCCTCGAAAGAGAATCTCCCCGCCATCTGGCTTGATCGTGCCTGCAATCAGATGTGCAAGCGTGGTCTTTTCCCTGATCCTGTCTCACCCACGTGATAGTATCTCGCCCTCGTCGAGGGTGAGTGAGACATCACTCAAGACCCGGAGTTCTTTATATGGCTTTGAGACACCTTTCACAGATATTATGGTCGCTATGCCGCCGCGGTGGCAGACGACATAACCTCCGCCCCCTCTGGTGCCATCATCCTGCCTCGGCACCGGTTGCGGACGTGAACAAGCAGATACCGATGACGAGCGCTATAACTGATGCGATCAGTATCGGTTTCAGCTCATCAACTCCTCGAAACACGGGATGCAGTGTGGTGCGCCGTCCAGCAGCCGTATCCGCGTCTCCATCACTGGTTCGCCACATCTGGCGCAGCATATCGATTCGTGGATATGCGCCATCGGTAGCGGTTCCGGGTTGATCGCCTCTATGCTCATAAGATCCGCTTCCGGGAGATCCAGTAGCACATTGCTTTTTTCGATGTGTAATCGCTTGAATTCCTTTATTTCAGCAGGAGTTGCTGTTCCATCCTTGACTTTGGCGAAGAGGTCCAGATGATGTGTGTCTGTTATGACTGCCTCTTTCTTAATGGAAATCCTGATTACCCTCTGGGTTTCGCGGTTCATGAATGTGTAGACGTATTTACCATAATCCTTGAAGATCAGGTTTCCTTTGCCAAACGTACAGCCAGTAAGCACCTGGATGGCGTCCACGCCGCATGAGCTGTTCTCGACAATCGCAACCAATTCCTCGTCCTTAGCCGGCTTTCCCAGTTCTCTCAACGCAACTAGTGAGACTCGTATCCCCATCGCAAGTCCGGGACACTGGTGTCCGTGAAACCGGATAGCAGTCTCGAGTATGGATTTAGTATCAGTAGAGTCCATGTCCTACGCTACTTATTAATACTATTAAAAGTTTTTGTTGAATGAGTTAATAGTAGTTGAGAAATACGTGTATAGTATATGAAGTTATTGTTCTTTGAGGTGGCAGCAACAATTAATATACATGTAGCAAAAGCGCATGAAGTATAAATAAAATGGACAGAAGTAATACTTTGAAATCGATAACTATCAATAATACTGGTACCATCGATCGTAGTGCTATGTACCGGCAGTCGTATCTGTAAAACTGATAGAGATACGGGCTCTGCCGGGATCGATCACAGCCGGTTCTGATATGCACCTCGATGGGTTTAATTTCTCGGCGTTTCATTACGGCTCTCTGATATCTCGTGTTGGGCAATCTAAAAATCCGAGTGTTTTACCACCGGAGATCGCAGAGTTTTAAGACAGTTCCAATCCTCGCGGGGTTTCCTGAGGATTCTGCGCTCTCCGCGTATAGAGACTTTTTGATTTGTTCTGGTCGGTTGAAAACATGGCGCCAACCCGGCAAATACAGATATGATTATATGGGTGTAATCAGTGAAATCGGTGTTAATCTGTGGCTAAAATAGTATCAGCCACAGATTAACGCAAATGGACACAGATTAGTGGTGTAAACGACTTTTCAGATCGATAGTGCTTCATTACGGCAGTTGTGGTTGCGTAAGACAATCCGACGTTCCCAGAAAATAATAAAAAGACTCTGGAAATATAGTGCAATCGGAATATTTCAGTGAAAACAATCTATGTGCGAGGAGGTGTGGCGTATCTGTCGCTTCTGTTTGTGTCGGCGCTGGTATGAACTGCCTGGCAAGGTCTGAAAACATGGTGCATCACCGCGGGAGATAATCGATAGAGCCCTTCTGACGATTCCATTATCAGAAACATCGGCACTCCCTTAGATGAGTGTGGGCACTGATATATTGCATGGAACCGGGCGGTTTGCAGCTCTTATATTAGCTTAATCAGAATCTCACAGTTTCAGATTTTATCGCCCACACCAAAGTAGTGGGATGCCGAAACATCATGGATTTTGTTCAGGCCAATTATGCGGCAGCTCCTCATCGCCATGTCCAATGCCCTGATATAAATGACCCCTCCATTTCAACTGGAGATCGCAATCGAGAGCCGCTTCACTCGTATACCATACCTTTAGATCACGCGTACCGAACTCTTCCAGCCAGCACCAAGTTCAATCTCACCCTTCCATCCGGATTTCGCATAACAATCGATCATCTGAATCTTGTCTCCGATATCGAGTGGCATGTCCGCGTGTTCTCCCCAGAGCGCAACCCTGAGTCTGGTCTTTCCGGTCTCGTCCGATATGTATATGTTCGTCACCCGTGCTGTCTTTCCATCGTTGCGTGCGATCTCTCGCGTCTCATCAAGACCGGTCACATAACCAACAACCGTGCAGGTCTCATCGAGTCCGATGTCAGATAGCGGGGTGATATCTTCGGTGTAATCCACGGTCTCATCGCTTTTTTCGATTGCACCTTGATCCCCGATCTGGATCTCTATCGCGCCGTCGTAGTTGTTCTCGCGCGCGTAACCGCCTGTAATTTTTATAGAGTCTCCAACATTTAACGCGCCCAGCATCTCTGTCTTATCGTCCCAGAGCGTCACCCGGATCTTTCCGGTCTCATCCCCTATCGTGATATTGCCGACGCTGCCGGTACTGTTTGAACCATCCCTGCGCGTGAAGGTGCGGACGTCGCTTACATTAAGCACCTGCCCTGTCACGTTCACATCGACCATGCCTGCGCACAGGTCTGTGATGGGGTGCGATTTTACAGATATATCGATCTCGTGCGACGGTTCGATCACGTCGATGTGCCCGGTCCTGCCGACCGAGACCTCGGTTGTGCCCGCGTAACCATCCTTCGCATATCCACCGATCTGGAGGTGCCCTCCGATCTCGATCTCACTTACGAGATCCGCGAGTTCGTCCCAGAGCGAGACCCGGATCGTCCCGGTCTCGTCTCCGACTGTAATGTTAGCTACCCTGCCGGCTGACCCGTCACTGCGTGAAAACTCGCGTACATTAGAGATTGATACCACCCGGCAGGCAAAGGTGACGTTGCTGTTATCAGGCGCAATATCCTTTATCTTCGTAACTGGTGTGTCTGCTCCGAGTTCCTGGGCAACCAGTAAAGCCGCGGTCGCTTCATCGCATAGCCCGCCCATTGTGGCAACCTTCTCCTCGACCTTCGCCTTAAAGTCGTCAAGTGTGGTGCGCCCGTCCAGGCGTTCATAAATATTTAGTATTTCATCCATAGGCTCTCCTTTTCACGTAATATCCTGCCTTGCAGGCAGTGGGAACGCCCCCACCCTGCTGACGGTGGCATCGATAGATCGCTTCTGATGATCCATTGTGGTGCTATTCTCGTGTTCTGGTTATTATCGGTTTCTATGAGGATCCGAGACTTTTTGATTTATTCTGGTCGGTTGAACACATGACGCCAACCCGGCAAATACAAGTATGATCAGATGGGCGTAATCAGTGAAACCAGTGTTAATCTATGTCTAAAACAGTATCAGCCACAGATTAACACAGATGGACATAGATTAGCGGTGTAAATTGCATTTCAGATCGATAATTCGTTATTATGGCAGTTGTGGTTGCGTAAGACAATCCGACATTCCCAGAAAATAATAAAAAGTCTCGGGATTTGCGTCCAGACAAAGTTCAAGGTCTCGGGTATCCCGCGCGAAAGTATACAAACGACCAATATCCACCACAACACAATCTATTGACTGGATACCGCTCAGCCGCCCCTAAAGTCACATCCGCACCCTCATCCCTCCACCCCTATAGCCCCCCATCCCCCTTATCACTCGACGATCCCTGACGGACCATCGAGACTTAGCATGAGAAGTAGATAATCCTTAAGCTGCCTTGTTATCATGAAATTGTTCCTGACATGCTCTCTTCCATTCTCTCCAAGTCTCCTGGCAAGTTCGGGATGCTTCAAGAGATTAGCGATGTGGTACGCCGCGTCCTCTGACGAACCCGCAAGATAACCTGTGACGCCCTCGACGATCTGTAGAGGGATTCCGCCGGTTGCGCCGCCGACCACTGGCTTTCCCTTCCAGAGTCCCTCCGAAACCACTAGTCCGAAGCCCTCTTTCAGTGATTTCTGCATGATCACGTCGGCTGCCCGCTGGAATGCATTGATCTCAATCTCAGTAAATGGTGGTGATCCAAGCAGTACGTGAACATCCAGGTCGCCTTCCGCCTTCTTTGCGATTTCATGGTAGACTTCCAGCCCCTCCGGGTCGTCGGATGCAACCCCTCCTGCAAGTATTAACTGGCAGTCGATCCGCTCTTTCACCAGTTTATAGGCGTCTATGGTTCCGGGAATGTCCTTTAACCGGTCAAATCGTGATACCTGTACAATGGTGGGTTTATCCCTAACGATCCCGTATCTGTCAAGCACTTTATCGATCTCACCTTCGGAAAGTTCGATGTTCTTGTCACTCAGCGGATCGATCGATGGCGGCACGAGAAACTTTCTGGTGTGTACATCCGGTCTTGCAAAAAGCGGCGCTGAAAATACGGATGCGTCGTACTTCGAGACAAATTCCTTAAGAAAGTTCCAGACGAGGCGGTCCGGACTTGAAACATCGATGTGGCACCTCCATATCCACTTTCCCCTCTCCTTTGCGCGTACCATGGCTGCTGGCTGTGGATCGTGCATGAACACAAAATCACCATCGACACCCATCTCCTCCGAATTGATCTCGTTCCAGTGGAGGTACGTCTCGAAGATATCCTGTTTCATCCTGAGTGTGTTGATCTGGCTTTCGAGTTCATCCGGCGCACCATTGGGTTCGTACATGCGGAGGTCAGTGAGATTGTCTATACTATTACCATGAAGTGCATTGTGAAAACTCTTTGTGACCGAAAAGAACTCGTCATCCCCCCTTATAACGTTCCATTCCGTTTCAACCCCTAATCCATTGGACAATGGAACCAGACTGGTTAGAATCTCTGCAACACCCCCGCCGGTGTATGTGGCATTGATGTGCTGGACATTGCCGGTGATATTCTCTGCGAGCATCTCCAGGTATTCGAGGGGGCGCTGCCCAACGATACTTTCGTAGTCCCAGATCGATTTCTTGCTCTTTTCGGGATTCCGGGGTGGCATGTTCTGTACTGGTTTCATTGTCATCTCCTCCAAATCGTTTTTGTTTCGGGGCGCTACGGGTCATGTTGCAACCACTCTGATAAAAGAGTATACAGTACCGCCCGATATAAACCTATTGGTTTATCATCAAAATTCTAAATGTTGTGGTAAATCGCTATAAATACCCACAAAACCACTACCTGTACACCGCCCCCTGTTCGATGATGAGATTCGGAACCTCTGATGTTGTCAGGCGGTTTTTGGATTACCCAATCGTCCCTTTCTTCGGCGCGGCGATCCATAAAAACAATACAATAAATAGAATTATAGGTAGCCACAAGATAATCAGAACGATCTGAGGTACATCCCACAGTTTTATTAGTTCTCACCTCTTGTTTGATTACTGAACGCTTCACTGCTCTCGTTAGCATGTGTCCACCCCTGTGCGGTCGTCACAAATTCTATCTCGAACTGATCCGAGAAGATGCGTTCGTGCTCGTCTTTTGTCCAGTATTGGTCGTCAATGGATTCGATAATGTATGTCTCGTTGCCGACCTTCACCCATGTGCGGGCGTGACTGTCGTTGACGTTCGACCAGAGCATGACAACCCCGGTTACGTATCCGCAGTTGTCTGCGATCCACTCAGCCTGCCTGCACGCCATATGTGTGCAGACATACACGTCCTCAGGTCGTTTGGTGAAGATCGTATAGTCAGACTTGTTAGCCACGCCCTCTGCGATTATGTCAGACACCATGACCGCGATCGGCTCATGTTGCTGTGGGGTGCCAGACGATGTGGCGAACAGTGCAAAGAGCGGTATTGACACGAAGAGTGCAAGGATTAGCAGTGCGGTGGAGGCATTCACCACAGTAGGCTCCCGATAGTGTAGGTGGTATCGATGTGCCGGACGCTGTGCATCTACAAGCATTTCAGGATGATCGAGAGGGGGGCGTCCAACAGGGTCATCGCAGTCCCGGCTTGATTTCTTGCTCTTTTTAGGCGTTGGGGGCCGTGCGTGTTGCAGTCGTTTCATTCTTCTGCTCTTCTATTCGATTTTTTTGGGGAGGCGGGTGCGGATCGCACCATAGTCAGCCCTATGGGAAATCAACAGCATTATCCTGCATAAACCTATTGGTTTATCATCAAATTTCTAAATATTATATCAGATCGCTACAACCACCACCCCCTAAACCATCACATACAGGATCGCGTACATCCCGCCGTTGCCCTGCTATCGGTCTCAGAGATGACAACACACTCCTTGCCCATGGCGTTGAGCGCGCCTGCTCAACATATCAGGCACAACAGAACAGAGCAGCGATCAGCATACTATCACTCGCGTACCCCGGTTAGGGCATGCCTTCCGCTTCCAGCGGGGTGGGTGATACGAGCATGGGGGTTATGCAAGCATCTGCATGGCATACTAATTTGCGTGCTCTCGGCTGTCCTTTATTGATCTGTGATGAGGGGGGGAGGGGTTTAGCAGAGCTGTCATGATACTTAAAAATAACGTAACTACTCAGGTATGTTGATTGGTTTCCCGATTGCGATTCTGTACTTTCTGGCAAGAAAAATAACCGCGGAGGGCGCAGAGGAACGCTAGAAGCATTTAACCGTTTATTTCCCATCTGCGTCTCTCTGCGTACTCTGCGGTTAAATTCCCGGT
>JAYEGI010000242.1:0-1936 GCA_034659035.1 Methanobacteriota archaeon | reverse complement strand
GTTCGCGTCCCTGTACTCGATTGTGAGCGGGACGGAATCGACCCCATCGTCGAGTTCGACTGAGAGCTCAAAACTGCCGAAATCATCCGACTCAAGCTCCCCGATGAAGTATTCCGGGTACGGCTGCTTCGGAGTCACGCCGTCAGCAGCACCGATTGCAACGACAACGCCAGCAAGATCTGTTGCCCCGAGGTTGTTCACATCTCCTGTTATCGTGTACAATGGCGACGTGTGCTCGATCGTTATGCCGGTCAGGATCAGGATCGAGCGGCCAATAACCTCTATGGACGCTCCGAGGTCGGACTTGTGAACCGTGTCGCCGTTTGTATATCTCGCAGTTAATGTCAGATCCTTTCTGCCAGCGGTTGAGGATGTGGTGTCGATGTTAATCGTCAGGGGGACGCTTGCCTTTGGCAGAACATTTCCGACATAGAACTCGGTCGCGTTAAATGCGAGATCACCGCCCGCGGGAGTCACCACAACGCCTGATATATTGCTTGATCTTAAGTTCACAATATCAAGAGTGATCGTTGAGACGCCGCGAACAACAGTCGACGGGATGCTTGACGCCACCAGCTTGAGTTTGGTGCTGTCGATCTTCACAGGGATTCTGTACCTGAACGTCTCCATGTTGCTCCCTCCGATCAACTCGAACCTGAGGAAATGTGTGCCATCAGACGCGCCTTCGTCTGCTCTGATCTCGTAGACGAATCTGACGTTGTCAGACGGTCCGATCAGCCCGACCGATGTGTATGCATCGCTTGTTACTGTGATCGCGCTATCCTTATCGTGCCCAAGAGATGCGCTTGCAACGTACGCATTCATGTCAAATGCCTCCATCTCGGTGATGTTGCCGCCGCTTATAGTCTCTGTGACATGAACCACCTCATCCCTTGCGCCGTTTGTGAGGGTGATCGTCACGGTACCGGTGTCGCCGGGCATCATGGTTGCCGGGTCTACCGTGTAGTCTACTATGATTGTGGGTGCAATCTCGGTGTCTGCGTGGACCATGGGAGTGAGGAGGGTGGTTAGCAGAAGGAGGATTGCTGGTGGGGCGATTGTTTTTTTTATGCATACTCATATAGTTACTCCTGTGATGGTTATGGGTTGAGTTTGCTATGAAAGTAGGACACTAACATGGTCGTGTTTATCTAATTATGTTTAATTATATATAACATTTTTGATTATGAACGCCACTGATTTTATCTCCTTCAAAGATCCATCATCCAGTTCAATATTAATTTTAAGATGCTTCAGCTTAATATCTATAATACAAAATACGAATAGATTAATTAAATCCTTCGGCAATTTTATCTTGTGTTTCAGAATGTCAATGCATCCATATTCTTCATCACTGCCCTTATCGTTCTTTCGCCTCACAATCCGTAAAAAATAGATTTTGTGTATGTGTTTAGCCGCTCAGTCTCGCCCTCATCATCTGGAGACTATTGAGTCCCTGCTGTGCCCACGTTGCCAGCACTGTCATAATCCGCTCGTGAATTGACGTCCCTTTTCTATTACGCAGTGTCCCCACGATCTTCCGTTGGACGACATGCTCAGCGATTTGAGCCCTTTCCGCTCTGTTATTGGTAGACTCTACGCCAGGATGAGTGACAAACGTGAACCAGTAATCAAAGCCATTCTCTATCTTGCCGATGAGCTTTTCCACCTTCTCGCTTCCGTATCCTCTCTTGAGCCATCGGTTGAGTGTTGCTTGCGCATTATGCAACAGTTTCTCCCGAGTTTCAGGAGGAGGATCACTCTCCAGCGCGTCAATCAGTTTATCATGAAGTCTACCCGAGTGCTCGATGCAAAGGAACCGCCTCCGCAATCTTCTCAGACAGCTCCTTCGATTCTCGAAGTAGATGTGCCCAGCAACGCTGGATACGGTTTGTAAATTTGGCGTATGGTTTCCAGCCGTCACAGACGATCATTC
>JAYEGI010000241.1:0-1941 GCA_034659035.1 Methanobacteriota archaeon | reverse complement strand
CCCGTCCGCATCCGTGAATCTGATATCACCGCCATCCGGCTGTGCTTCTCCAGGAAAATCATCACCCTCCAGCTCCACCAGAACTTGATAATCGCGGAGCGTCTCGCCAGAGTTCTCATGAATCGTAATCTCTCGCTGATACTGCCAGCCCTCCATGGCAGATGCCGATGCCGGCAGTGCCGCAAGCAGCAGCAGACCGGCAAGAACCGATGCCAGAACAGCCATTCTCATTTCACGCATCCGAAATCACCTCGCGCACTGCAAGCAGATCCAGCTTCGACTGCGGCTTCATCACCATTGTAAGTGGGTCGACGAAAATGATGTTATTTCTTACAAGATAGCTTATCTCTGGTGTAATATACCCATACTCACAATTTGCGTTCTCTTTTAACTTTGATAACTCTTCTACCACTTTATCATAGACAACTTCGTGAAGTCCCCCCCGAAACTCGATTTCCGCTCCATACGCCTCGAAGGAATTTAATAATTCACCTACTTGGCTTGTTCTGATTTTTAGCATCTTCGCAACCATCTCCCCCACATCGTCCACCCTTGCCAGTTCTACAAGGTAAACTGGCTTACCTCCACAACAATTCCATGCAAGTTCCTTCTCCATACCGTCAAACCCATGCCTATCAAAAAAATCAAGAGTTGTATCCTTATCGAAATCATCCACCAGCAGATACCTGCATCTGCCGTGTAACATCGCTATGGTGTATACGCTTTCGATGAACAGCGAGTCAGATGTTGCCACGAAGACATATGCAAGATGCTTCTCTTTGGTCAGGTCTATGAAAAAATTGAAGAGTTCGTAGATAAGCGAACCATTCACTTTCACATCCCCGATCTTTTGCATTTCGTCTAAAATCAAAACTGGCTGCTTACCAGCATTTTTTACCTCTTCAAACAGTTTGATTATGTATGAAAATGCATTTTTTGGATTCTTATCCTTGAAAACATAATCCAGAAACTCCCTCGTTATCGGTATCCCTGCAACCTTCGTAACGGACGAAACCAGTTCCGCAAGCGTCTCTTTCCTCTTCCTTTTTGTCGCTTCAGTCTCTATCTCTATCTCAAAGAGCGACTCGATGAACTCATCGTAACTCGATAAGAATTTAGTCCTGAGATTTATGTAGAAGACAACGTATTCCTCGGGTAACTCTTCTATCACGTGGTTGATCAGTTCAGTCTTCCCGCTGTTTATCGGTCCGTAGATGAAGGTGATCAGAGTAGGTCGACTGTCCAGTATAGCCCGTATCTCTTTTATCTCCTTCTCACGGTTGTGAAATTCTATGTTTCTCATATTGTTTCCATCCAAACGTTTTCTCTTTTTATCATAAACGGCTTCGCCTCACCGTTCGCAGGAATCAGAGGCACCTTCACCCACACCGCAGCACGTATAGACCCCGCATCGAACTCCCCGACCCAGTAGCTCGGGTTCACGCCCGTCGCATTCGTGAATCTGATGTCATCGCCATCCGGCTGCGCTTCTTCCGGAAAATCATCGCCATCAAGCTCCACCAGCACCTGATAATCACGGAGCGTCTCACCAGAGTTTTCCTGAATCGTAATCTCTCGCTGGTACTGAAAGCCCGCGAGTCCCGCAGATGCCGATGCCGGCAGTGCCGCAAGCAGCAGCAGACCGGCAAGAACCGATGCCAGAACAACCGTTCTCATTTCACACATCCTTCATCACCTCTCTTATCGCAAGCAAATTTAACCGCGATTGCGGCTCGATAATTCCACCCTCTGGATCAAGGAACAAGACGTTATCTTTGATCAGGAAATGCTTTGCAGGTCTGTTCAATCCCTCGTCATCGATACGTTCCGCGTCTACAAACCTTCTGAGGATATTGACAATATCTTCCTTTTCAACCAAATATCCATCCGCTCCAATCATTACTCTCGGTTTGGTATAGTCCAGATAGTCAAGCAGATCCT
>JAYEGI010000240.1:0-8705 GCA_034659035.1 Methanobacteriota archaeon | reverse complement strand
AAGAGCAAAGTCCAGCAGCTTATGCTTTGGTAGATTGGCGAAAGCCCATTCTTCAAGCAGATTCACACGCATGTCCGGGTTATGCACGCTTTTCACCCTGTGCCCGATCCCCGGTATATTTATGTTCCTGGCTTTCATTTCATCCACAAACTGTTTCGGCGTGAGACCTCTCTCTAGAGCATCCTTAAAGTACGTAGCAGCACCGTCTATTGCGCCCCCAAATCTCGGCCCTATTGTCAATACGCCCGCTGCCACCGATGCCGTTATGTCCTTGCCCGCCATGGCTGTCACAATGGCATTGTGCGCCCCACTTACACAGGGACCATGATCCGCTGTTATCATGAGTGCGAGTTCCAGGAACTCTGTCACGTACTTTGGCAATCGCTTCTTAAACCACAATAAGGATATAACATCTCCTACGCTGTATCCGTCTCTGATAACCTCACTTATAGGAATACCTGCATATAGAAGTTCATCACCTCTGTCGTCTGAGATTGTGCTAATAATATTGGTGGTCCTTCGCATAGTCCCGGGGTCATAATCAACAGGTATTTCTCGCGGTTTCACCTCTTCCTTCTCTTCTATGATTCCTTTTGCCTTTAGATCCTCGTATACCTTGCGTATAAGTTTATCGAAGTCATTATATGAGTCCGGGACGTATGCACCAGCTTCTTTGAGTGCTGCGTTCTTTGCGTCTGCCGTCTCAGCTTCACCCCGTGCCATTGCTCCTGCATGTCCGAACTGAACCTCGCTTGGAAACACTTTCGCGCACGTGCCGGTAATCCATGCTATTAGAGGCTTCTTGAGTCGGCCGTCCTTTATCGCATCTACTATCTCATACTCATCGTCACCGCCAACCTCCCCAAGAATTACCATCATCTTTATCTCAGGATTCGCCTCATATCGCTGCAAGTGTTCAACAAGAGAAGAACCTGGATATTTATCGCCCCCTATGGCCATGCCCTCATAGACACCGTCCGAATTCAGAGCGATCATATTTGCCATCTCGTTTAACATACCGCCTGACTTTGACACGAACCCTACGCTCCCGGGCCGGTAAAGCTTGGACATTAAGAGGTTTGACAAAGCACCGCCGGCATTGCCTATTTTGAAGCCGCCCGCCACAAAACCGCCTACCGTTGCAGGACCGATGATCCACTTACCCAGTTTCTTCCTTAAAGCAATGAGTTGTCTTGTCTGCCGTTCGGGTATGCCCTCAGCAATGATTGCCACGGTCTTGATAGTAGGGTAGTTTAATGCCTCAACAGAAACGTCGTACGCCGAACGAAAGGAGGCAAAATTTATGACTACATCCGCATCCGGATGATTCTTAACTGCTGCCCTGAGCTTGTTGTACATGGGCAGCAATATCTCGTCCTTGCCATAGAACACTTTCATAAGCCCTTTGCGTCCACCACTGGGATTGACAATCGCAGCCACAGCTGGCTTCTCTCTGCCGGCCAGGTAGTCAAAATGAAGCATCCTCTGAACCGCCGCTTGCTGGTTACCAAATACAATTGCTGTCGTATCCTTATCAAACAATACATAATCTGGTTTTGTCATTTCTCTTACCTCCCGCCCTCAAGATTCTTCAGTGCAATACTAACCACTTTTGTCATGTGCATGTCAGGTCCGTGAACCTCTATATCCAGGTCTAACCGTTTCCCAGCCTCACGGATCTTCGCCAGACCAGCCTTGTAGTTTGGTCCACCACGGCGTACATATATCTTTATATTGTGTTCTTTTATCTGCTCTGCATAGTCCTCAAACGCCTGTATTATGCCATCAAAAGTCATTGCCACATCCGTGAAGTTCGCTATTCCACCTCCTATAATAAAGACCTTGCAGCCCTCTACCTTCTCCCGGATCATCAAATCGAACAGTGTCTTTGCATAGCCGTAAGTCTCTTCTGTAGTAGGATTACCACTATATTCCCCGTAGGTCGCTAATTCATCTCCAAACCCAAGGTCTACTACGGTGTCTGCGTATATCACACTTGCTCCACCTCCAGCCACCATTGTCCACACTCTACCTCCGGGATTCAGTACGGTAAGTTTCAGTGATGACCCGCTCTTCTCGTCCAGATCCTCTATATACTGTTCCTCAGGCCGTAATTCACGACCAAAAGGTGCGGGAAACTCTACGTCTTCCCAGTTCTCGTGACAGAGGAAATGAGCCGTATCGTCCAGTCGAGCCACTGTATCTACTGGAAAGAACTCGCCGTTCTTATGCGTGAATGGATTAAACTCCAAAAACCCGAATTGCAATCTGCGATAAAACCGGAATAACGCGATTATGAGGTCTCGGAATGTTGCTCTATCCTCATTGCTGACACTATCCAGAATAGGTGTGAGATCCACATCTTTGATCTTTGCATCTATAGGCACATTGACGTTTGTGACCATGTCCCAATTTGCCTCTATGTCTACGCCGCCCTCTGCAGAGAAATGGATATAATCGCCCCCTTGATGTCCGGCGAAAGCCAGGTAATACTCTTTATCAAGCTCTACGTAAGGCTGAACGAGGAAGTGCGTTAGTTTACCCCGGATTTTGCCCACCTCAACGGTGCTATTCATCTTCTCTTCTAACCAGTTCTTTGCCTCTTCATAAGTGGCATTCAACAGTAATAGCCCGTGCTTCCCCCTCTTTCCGAATAGTTGATCGGGCTTTACCGTCAGTTTTTCGGTCTTAACCCAATGCTTCTTCCTTGCTGCTGCTTCTATGCTCTTATCTGGTGTGACCAGAGCGACTCTACCACGGTATTTAAACGTTCCCTTGGATAACCTTTTTATATGTTTAGCCAAGATCCTCTTGGCATCATATTCTCTTATACCTCGTTGCGCCATAATTATACCTCCTGTCTATCTGTCTATCTTTCCTGTTAATTTCCAACCCTCGCCTTTACCCAGGGCAATTTACCTCCGGTCTTCAATATCTCGGCATCCAGTTGTGAAAGTGAGTGTGTAAGTTCTATCACCGTATCCTTTGTCCGGTTTCTGAGTCTAACATCGTCGCGTAAATCACCTATAACCACCTCTAACTTATCCCCCATATCTATCGAATCGTAATCTGCGGGATCTTTAAATGTCAGAGGCACTATCCCGAAGTTTATCAAGTTTGCTAAATGTATGCGTGCGAAAGACTTGACAATGACTGCCTTAACGCCCAAATACTTAGGCGCAAGTGCAGCATGCTCTCTGCTCGACCCCTGGCCGTAGTTCTCACCACCTATTATGAATCCACCGCCACGCTCCAAAGCCCGTGAGGGGAACAGAGGGTCAATCGCCTCAAAAACATACTTCGAGATCTCAGGTATATTGCTCCTTAACGGTAGGATTCTCGCGCCCGCGGGCATTATATGGTCTGTAGTGATATTATCTTCAACTTTGAGGAGTACTTCGCCCTCCAGAGTCTCGGGCAGTGGCGTGAAATCAGGCAGTGGCTTGATGTTTGGACCCCGTACAATCGTAACTCTGGCAGACTCATCCGGTGGGAGCGGACGTATGAACATGTTGTCATTGATGATAAACCGCGGAGGCATCTCTATCGTCGGATAATCGCCTAAATCCCTTGGATCTGTGAGAACACCTTTGATTGCCGTGGCTGCTGCTACCTCCGGGCTCACGAGGAATATCTGTGCATCATTGGTTCCACTTCTGCCCTCAAAGTTCCTGTTAAATGTTCGTACGGATACGGCCTGAGACGATGGTGCGGCGCCCATGCCTATGCACGGACCGCAAGCATTCTCAAGGATTCTTGCACCTGCTGCTATGAGATAACGCATCTCGCCACTCTCAATGAGGTGCTCCACCACCTGCCGTGAACCTGGATTTATAGTGAGATGTAGGCCATCTGCGGTGGTATGCCCCTTCAGAATATTAGCCGTGATTTTAAGGTCGCGTAGAGAGGAGTTAGTACAGGAGCCAATCGCTACTTGCTGCACTGCAATCCCGGCAATCTCACTCACTGGCTTGACCTTCCCAGGACTATGAGGAAGAGCTGCCATCGGCTCTACTTCGCTCAGGTTGAGTTCTATGATTTCATCATATTCCGCATCAGCATCCGCTTCAAGTGGTACCCATTGCTCGCCGCGTTCCTGTGCCTCCAGAAACGCTTTTGTCTCCTGGTCACTTGGAAATACGCTTGTTGTCGCTCCTGTTTCTGTGCCCATATTGGTTATTGTTGCCCTTTCGGGCACGCTAAGGGTCTTAACTCCGGGACCAAAGTACTCCAGTACCTTGCCCACACCACCTTTGACATCTATCCTGCGAAGAACTTCTAGTATAACGTCTTTTGCTGAGACCCAGTCCGAAAGTTTTCCTGCAAGATTTATACCAACAATATCCGGATATTTTATTCTGTACGGCATACCAGCCATGGCAACTGCCACATCCAGACCGCCTGCTCCTATTGCAAATGCACCTATACCTCCTGCAGTAGGTGTATGGCTATCTGAGCCAATAAGTGTCTTACCGGGGCAAGCAAATCGTTCCAAATGGAGTTGATGACATATACCATTGCCCGGGCGGGAGAACTCCAGACCATATCTCCCGGCTATGGATTGCAGATATCTATGGTCATCAGCATTTTTAAAGTCGGTTTGCAGTGTATTATGGTCAACATAACTGACGCTCAGCTCAGCTCTTACCCTTGGTATGCCAATGGCTTCGAACTGTAGGCAAGCCATAGTGCCTGTTGCATCCTGGGTAAGTGTCTGATCGATCTTTAAAGCAACCTCTTCCCCACGAGCCTTTTTACCCTCTACAATATGCCCGTCGATTATCTTCTCTGTTATTGTTCCTGTCATGCGAGTTTGTGCCTCTGTTTCATCACGATGCCCGGCATCTGCGAGCCGTCCCTAGTCGTACTATCTCTGCAACACCTCCTGTCTGAGAGGAAGCTCTATCAATGGATGATCGTCGTAATTTTTGTAAATTACCATTCGATTACCGTGTAATCAGCATCTCCGCGGTATCTGCCCGATACACCCAGTCAGGGGAAAGCGTACCTGTCCTGCGGTAGTACTTCACAAGTCTCCGTATCTTGGATTCGGTCAGTTGCAGCGCACGCTTGTTATGAACGTCTTTCTTATTTTCAGCAAGATGCGTGCGTAACCGAAGCGCTTTTATGATGAGGTTTCGCAATCCCTCAGGAACGTTTGGCGCCATGTCGTGATCCGCAACCGTCTGCATGATCTTCTTCTGCGTGATCAATGTGGCGTCCGGGATGCCATGTCGGTCCCGAAGAATCATCCCGATCTCGCTTGAGGATTTATCCTGTTTCCACAGGCCGATGATGATCTGCTCGACTTCATCGGTGCCTATGTCGACCCATGGCGGACTTTCTGTCCGGTGGGGTCTCGTCGATCCTGATTTTCCTTTCCGTCGTGAATACATTCGTGCCATGTTGGTTCCATTTTACCGCGTAACTGATTTAAGTGTTTCCTGACGGCGTGAGCTTATCATACCGAATCTCTTACTCCTTCATTTCGCATGATCCATGCACGATCCACGATCCCGCGATCGCCTCGCGCTATGTGTGCGCAGGTGTGCACAATGATGCAGGTTTCCGTCCGCATAGGCTTTCATAAGTCTGTCAAAAGGGTTGGCGTCGATCTGGTGATGGGAAGCTCGCACGGGACGTACATCGCTGATGACGAGGGGGTCGCCTTCGTACGAGTCGGGTTTCCGGCATATGGTCAGGTGGAGTGCCAGCGAAGAGTGATCAACGGGGTATGGTGGCGGGATCGATCTTGTTGATCGGATTACGAACGCGATTCCGGATCACGCGGATTCGGCGTGAATGCAATAGTACTGTTTGGGGAGGATGCTCAGCCTGGCGGTGCTTTGTGGTGAATGTGTGAGGATTTTTATAAAATATCTGCGTAACTACTCGGTAGTGTACTACCTTATGTCTGATAACTAAAATTCAAAAAATTAACCCAATCCGTAGGCGCGTCTTGGAGATACTCTTTCATAGCAGGAGTTATCTTATTTTTATCTTGTTTCATGAAGTTTCGATACATCTGAAACATTTCATACATTTTTGTCGACTTGTTCGGCTTTCTTTGCGAAGCATTTTGTCTTTCTCACCGAATTGCTCTGGCAGCCCCTTGCAACTCCATTCATATTCTCTATCTGTGATGTCCAGATATTGCCAAGATTTCCTTCACCCACAACCCACTGGCGATTTATTTTCGTTAATCTGCCAGCACTCTTTATTTTTGACAATTGGCCATACCTGTAGCATGCAGAATTGTATATCTTCTATAACCCTTTGCTATATTGGTCAAACCCAAGCACTATAGAACTCGATTGGATTGGATTGGGTGGGTAGTTCCATCCCGCCCATTATGCGCATCAGAAAACGGTCGCAGGTATCTTCTGTTTCTTTTCCCTACCGCGAAACCCACTACGAACTTTGTATCTCGCTTGATTCCGGCATAAATCCATGCATCGCCTTTGAAATCTATATCTGTTACTCCTTCGTCCACGTTTTTTTGTTTTTTACGAATGTCCACATCCCATCAAGTTCAACCACCCCCACTCCGGCTTTGCCCGCCATCAATGCATTGAACCCGGCTGCATGAAGTGTGATTGCATCTATAACTCTTGAAATTGTTATGGGAGTTAATCCGGTTATACGGGGCATGACTCGGTTTCCTACCTTTTCAACCAGTAGTTTGCCGATGAGTATCAACTCTTCTTCTGAAATGTGCCTGCGGTACATCGGCGTATCGACAGTCTCGGGCAAAGAACGCTTTGCAATGCATACACTGGTATCGCTGATGCTTTGCAGAGTTTTTGCCTTGTTTTTGGATGTCTTTACCTTCCACCAACAGGTGGTACTTGCAGTCTGGATTTGGACATACAGCATTATTAGGCGTTCTTGAACGGGACATGGTGAACACCTGAGTCCATATATGTCGTTTAACTATTTAGTATCTACTGTTAAGTAGGTCACTACCAGATACTCCGACCTCTTTTTTATGGTAAACATAACCGTACCATGAGGGTGAACGAATAGAAACAATGGTACGTTGTTTATTAAAACTTGCGCCTTGTTGGAGAAATAACTACACAGAATAACTTTCGCGAGTATGGATATCCAATGTAAGGTTGGGATGCTTTAGACTCGTAGTCCGGCGGTGGAATGGCTATAGCTTCAAAGTAAAATAGGGAATTTACCACAGAGTTTCATAAGGAAATTCACATCATCGCGATCCCAAACCCGGATATTGTTCTCTTCTGCGACCCGCAGTGCTTTGGTATCAATTCCTGCGAGGGCAACTATAAGAGTACTGTCAATTGTATATCCGATTTTGTCCAATTTCTCAACAAATCTGTTTACATCGGTTGCATTGATGTTTCCCAACTTCACTTCTGCTATCCAGTAGTGCTCACCATATCTTGCCACTATATCAAATTTATTGCCATCTATGACCCGCTGTTCAACTTCTGTGAACTTTGGCAACTTTGTGTGGTGTAGTTCCAGTCCACCGAATTCCCTGAACAATTCCCTCACCCTTGATTCGCTTCCTTTCCCAAGTTCTCTTTTGTATGTGGTGATCATCTCCTCGATCTTCCTGTCAAATGCATCCAGCCGTTTTCCGTCTTTTATGAAAGAAAGTTCCATCTGCAGGGGATATGCTACAGAAAGCCACATTTTAAGCATAGGGTCCGTCATAATATATTCCACTCCATTTCTGGTCACAAAACCTGCCCGTTCAAGAAAGCGTAAAGGACGTGACAATTCCTGCTGCATCTTTGTTGTGTATCTGGCTATTTGCGACTGTTTTGTGCTGCCGGATGCTATGGCTTTTAATATCTCAATATGGGACCCTATGTTCCTCCGCTGAAAGGCATTTCCAAGCGAGTCTGTGAAATACACAAAGATCTTCCCACTGGTATCGAACACATCCCTGTCGAATGCATGGATTATTGCTTTTTGATTGACCTGCTTTATCGAACCTGTGTTGCAGTATTCGATTATGCGGTCCGCAAGTACAGCAAGATAATATGGAAAACCACCACTTGCAGCTATAAGAAAATTCAATAATTTTTCTCCGATCACCAATCCGCTTCTGTGCAGGTGCGTGGTTACAAAACACCTGCTCCAGTTGTAATCGAACGATCCGACCGATAATATCTCGAAATGCCCGAACAGCGGCGATGCACTGCTGGTAAGTATTTCCCGCATAATTCCAATAGCTGAACCTGCAACAACATAGTAAACTCCGCTTTGTGTTTGTATCTTTTGCCTGAGTAGATCGATCATGTCGATATTGAAATTCCGCACCACCTGGAATTCATCCAGTATTATGATCGATGTATTCCCTGTGTGCCTGTTAAGCAGATAGGGTATATTAAATATTTGGCTTGCAATACTAATATCAGGCTTTTTATCCAGTTCATTTAGCACTGCTATGAGATCAGATGCAAGTGCAGGCAGACGTTCAATGGTTTTCACAATAAGATCATTGAGATTCTCACGGGGTTCGGTTATTGCCGTTTCAGTCCCCTGCTCCAAAAATGAGTACAGCACAGCAGCAGCATACTTGGTCAAAAAAGAACGTTCGGTCTCACTGAATAACAAATATATGTGTACTGGTATTGTATCCGGCTTTTTCAACCGCTTTTCAAATTCATAGAGTATCGAGGTCTTACCTGATTTTCGAAGTCCAATGAGTGCATAATTCCTCCCGG
>JAYEGI010000239.1:0-1952 GCA_034659035.1 Methanobacteriota archaeon | reverse complement strand
AATCTTAATCATGTAGATCACCTATTGAGATTTGTATCTCAAACTAAAAAGTAGTCTCCTGTATACTAAATATGTGCTATGGTTCTATCTATAAAAAATCGCAGTTTATGGCGGTGCCGAGTATAACACCAGCAACGACCAGTGATATCGCGCCGATACCCATGAGAAACTTGGAGATATATCCAAAGAACTGGTTTGCCCCTTCAAGTATCATATTCATCGCCACAACCGTTACAACCTCTTCCCGTCTGTTGAACCGATTCTCAATCGCAGCTTTGACAGCCTCCACATCCTCAATATCCCTGACCTGAACGGTCACCTGATCGTATTCATCAGTATCATATAATTTCGAGAACATCCTGTGCGATATGACCACCGCCTGATCAGCACTGACACCGAAGCCAAAACCCTGCTCGGTAAGGATTCCAACCACCTTGAAATCAGTATCCTTGATTGTGACTTTGCTTCCGACCCGGAGCTCATACCCATACGCAAGTCTCGATCCGACGACGCAGTTATCAGAGTCTCCGCGCAGGAAGTGCTCTTTATCGATCTCGAAGATATGCTGCATATCATCACCATGCAGCCCGTAGATGCTTGCATAAGTTGAGTCCTTGTGGAGATCGATGGCGTCGCCCTCGGCTGATACCGGGATAGCATGTTCGATTCCCATGATCCGCTGCATCTCTTCGTACTTCTTCTCGGTAATCTCGGTCTCGCCAGACTCGTAACCAGGGAATACGCGCAGTTCATTTCCAATGTCTCCGATAAACTCATGAGCAGTCAGCTTCAGGCTGTTTCCGAGAATTCCGAGCGACGAGATCGCAATTACACCGATAACGATCCCGATGACCGCAAGGATCGTTCGGAACGTGTGCCTGCTTAAGTTCCTTCTGGCGAGTTTCAGATACATGGCAGGTCAGTCGATCCTCCGGTCAATCCGCCCGTCAATCATCTCGACGGTCTTATCCGCATAAGTTGAGAGGCGGGAGTCGTGTGTAACCAGGACAATCGTTGCGCCTCCGTCGTTTAATTCGCTCAGGAGATTCATGATAGCAATTCCGGTCTTTGTGTCGAGGTTTCCGGTTGGTTCGTCCGCAAGGATCAGCGCGGGGTCGTTTGCAAGCGCTCTTGCAACAGCAACACGCTGCTGTTACCCTCCTGATAGTTCATTCTGGCGGTGGTCTGCGTACATCGCTTCAAGCCCGACCATCTCAAAGAGCCGGAGCGCTTTTTTTCGCAGCAGGTTTGCAGGGACTCTTCCGAATATCATCGGCATCTCGACGTTCTCGATTGCGGTTAGCGTCGGAATGAGGTTAAACTGCTGGAATATGAACCCGATCTTATCCCGCCTGATCCGGGTCAGCCCATCGTCGTCAAGCCCTGATGTGGCGATGCCATCGATCAAAACAGCGCCGCTCGTTGGTAGGTCAAGGCATCCGACCAGGTGAAGGAGCGTCGACTTTCCTGAGCCCGATGGTCCCATTACCGCGATGAACTCGCCTTTTTGGATGTTTAAATCGACATTGTCAAGCGCATGAATTTTATTTGATCCTATTGTGTAAATCTTGGATACGCCTTTAAGCTCGACCACTGGTTTGCTCATGGAATCTATCCCTTCCCGGGTATTGTCGAAAAATCTATTGATTTCGCCGAGTTGTCATATTTGTACCATTCGTGCCATCATTCAAACGTGTCATTCGTGATGAAATCGGCACCATCCCTCAATCTCCTATTTCCAGTCTCCTTCGTCCGTTCCGCCTGCCCCTTCCGCTCCTTTTGCCCCATCCTTCCGCTGCTTCCACGAATAAGCGATCACGCCGACCACGAGAAGCCCGGCAAGGACGATCAGCGCTATCATGCCTGTGGACATCCCCTCCGAAGACCGCCCCGCCGCCATCGCACCCGAATCATCGATATCGATTGATTCATGTTGCACGATATACGCCCGG
>JAYEGI010000238.1:0-8796 GCA_034659035.1 Methanobacteriota archaeon | reverse complement strand
TGCTGGCACCGCTCTCCTCGATAGTTATATATGGACAGCCATCGAGTGGATGTGTGCTTATCAAGGTGACCAGTGAAAAAAAAAAGGAGATACGAGAACTCTTGAAACAGATGGAATATGCTAACGATGGCAAATCGCTATGGAGGCTGCTTTAATGGCTATTGAGATTGTAACGGATGAAGAGAATGTACTTTTAAACAGGCGGGATATTGTATTCAAGGCCGAAGGAACTGGCCTATCAAGGGAGAGTGCGAAGAACACGCTTGTGGCACTTCTCGATGCTACTCCCGAACTGCTAATACTCGATCGGATGAACTCACAGTACGGCACGCAGGATATACTCGGATACGCCCGGTTGTATGATAATGAGCAGAACCTGCGCCGGATCGAACCCGATTACATGATTGCGCGCAATGCGCCAGCAAATAAGAGCGACGGGGGCGAGAAGTGATCATGCACATAAACGAATATTATACCGTAGAAGGGGATAAAATCACACGTTCGCGGCAGTTCTGCCCGAAATGTGGCAGCGGGGTATATCTGGCCGAACATGCAGACCGCATGACCTGTGGGAAGTGTGGATATACCAAATACAAACAGAAGAAGGGCTAAGTGATGAAATATCGTCCGATTGTTGCCCTATCTCTACTGATAGTAGTGGTTGTAAGCTCGATCGGGTGTATCACCCCTATCGATCCTGCAGAGAGTGGGCAGTTGTCAGCAGTCAGGGAGGCGCTTGGAACGATGCCCCTGATCGATGCCGGTGAAGCGATTAACACCACCGCAAACAACGATATGATCAAAGAATTCATAGGACAGAAGTTCACTGCGCCGAACAGGAGGAGTGTGCAGGCAGTGCTTGTTCAGAACTCCATGTACACTATCCTCAAACCGTCTACAGCTGCTAATGAGTCGTCCTTGTGGGGCGTCGATCAATCTGAAAATGTCAGTGAGTCGCCATTCCTCTGGAAGGTCGATCTGATCGAGCGGAGTTGCAGTTGCGGCAGCAGTGGCAAGAATCTGTATATTGCAACCGCGCTGGTAGATCCACAGACCGGGGAGATTGTGAATGCAAAGACATACACGATGTCTGAAAACAAGTATGGGAAGAGTACCTGCATAAGTGCCTGCCACAAACAATCAATATACGAAAAAAGCCCTCTATAATACTGATGATGATTAGATCGACCGGAATCGCCGGGCTCGATGAGATTCTCGGAGGCTTTCCAAAACCATCGACCATTCTCGTAGCAGGTACCGCTGGTGTCGGCAAGACTATGTTTGTGCTCGATTCACTATCGAGTGTAGCAGAAGATGAATCAACGCTCTATATCCCGATCACCACCAGACAGAAGAGAAGAGCAGATTTCGCAGATACTTTTCCATTCATGCACGAATCGATCGCGGTACATCCGATCGACAGGATATCGGCAGAACGCGATCCATTGTCTGCGTTGATCGATATGGGGAATGTCGTCACATCGTCCGGTGCTAACAGGGTTGCAATAGACCCAATAACACCCCTTGGATCTGCATTTTCGGAACAGGAGCGGCACCGATTCATAGGCACACTTGATTCGATGGCGCACGAATGGGACGCGATCACCTTAGTCACCGGTGAATTGGCCGCATCCGAGATTCACACATCGGTTGTCAGCCATTTTATGGACGGGGTTCTGCATCTCTCCTACGAAGAGCGTGGAAAACATGTTTTGCGTAATCTCAGGATATTCAAAACCCCAAACATCGCGGGTACGCAAGCATTATCGAGCATATATTCTTTTAACACCTCCGCAGGTGGCGTAAGGGTGTTTCCAAATCTGAAAGTCGGTGCAGCGCACCCGGATCTCTCGGTGCGCGTCCCGACCGGTATCATGGAACTGGACGGGGTGCTGGAAGGGGGGATCCCTGAAACATATTCGATGATGATTGCTGGCAGTCCGGGTACCGGGAAAACTATTTTTGGCTTGCAGTTTGCCAACAAAAGCCTTGAAAATGATAAACCATCCGTTATAGTCTCATTTAATGAATCGCCAGACCAACTGATGGCTGAAGCGATGCGATTTGGATGGGATATGGAAAGATACGTCGAGAACGACACACTCAGGTTCGTTTATCCTTTTGAACAGGTCTCTTCCGATGAGCATCTCTGGCAGATCAAGGACGCGGTTGAGTCGATCGGTGCCGGATCAGTGGTCTTCGATGGAATCACAGATACGAAGACTGTATTTTGTGGATCTGTAAATGTCAGGGAATATATCTACTCGCTGACCAGGTACCTGAAGTACAGGAAGGTCACCTCAATCTTCACAAACGAGATCGAGAACGTCTTTTCATTTGGGATACCGGATGTTGACACGTCTTTTCTGGTGGATGGTATCATATCGCTCAGGCACATCAGGAAGGAATCTGGCTTGCGAAAACTCCTGCTAATCCTAAAGATGCGTGGAACCGATCACGACCGTAGTATAAAGGAGTATACGATCACCAATCATGGAATAAATACCATGGAGTGGATTGATTGAAATATTCCGTGATCGTATGTCCGAAATGCAAAAGCCATGTGCAGATTATAGAGGATGGTATAAAATCGACCGTGTGCCAGCGATGTGGTAGCAGACTGGATCTGAAGAAACTCAAGATCTGGCACACAACCACAGATCTTGCTGATGCGGTCTCGGTACGCACTGCGCTTCTGATGAAACTGGATGAGTGATATTGATTTATGGTCGCCGATCAGGTCAGCGAAACGCCAGGTTCAGTATCGCAAGTGTGGCAACGACCGCTTCCTCGAGCCGGACCGTCGCAGTCCCTTGATCTGGCAGGATATTTAGCGTATAATCAAATTCCGAAATAAAACTCGTCCCCCCCTTCTCGTCCCCCCCTCCCCCCCCTCTTCTCTTCTCTTCATCCATGATCTCAGAGATTCCCTTGTGTGGCGCGCCAAATACCACCAGCACATCCTCTGATCCGGATTCCGCCCCGATCTTCCTGAGCAGGTCGGCGTCAATGGGTTCTCCATACCTGCTGGTCGCAATTCTAAGTCCCTGGGCATGAGTTGGGGCAGGTGTCAACACCAGTGCCCTGCGCAGAGTACCTGCTCTTACAACAGAATAGCCCCAGTATCCGGCGATCTCGTCGTCATCGACAGGAACCGCCTTAAGCGGCTTATTCGAGATGACCTGCACATTCACACGCTCGCCCTTCTGCATGGAAACATTCAGAAATGCGGATCGCTTCGATCCAATATCCACCCACGAACCGTTTTCATGCACTCTAATCACCACCCCCACACGAATATCCCCGATCTCGATCTTTTCTGCATTGAGGGGGTGGTGTGGAGTCCGCAGCGGCGGGATCGTGCCCACATACCTCAGATCGTCCGCCAGTGGGATCAGGCGTTTTCGCAGATACTGCGGGGTTTCGGCATAGTTAAGGATCCTCTCGATCAGTTCGGTCTCGTCGAGATCGGGATCCCGGTATATGATGATCTTGTCCGCACGGAATACCGATGCCGCCCTTGCGATCTGCCCGATCTTTGCGGTCTTGCTACGTAGGTCGCGGGCATCGATTGCGAGTGAGGACGGGAGCAGTATGGATAATGATCTCGATTTCATCGGATGCGTGAGTGTCTCGTTTTGGGGGTTGTAAAGTTACTCCGGAGAAGGGGTGCCTGGGTCTTAGGGAATTGTGCACTCCCGCACAGAGGTTTTATATATGGTACGTTCTGATGTATCATCATGGGGCAGAGAGGCCTCTGCAAAGATCGGCGCACAATTTCGCGGCTGGTGGGTCATAAGTGAGAAGTCTGTTTGCTTTGAGTAGACCGGTGATTGGGAATGAAAAAAACTACAGTCGGTTTAATATCCATAATAGCGATCGTATCGATCGTAATATTTGCAGGATGTGTTGAAGAAGAACGGGTTAAAGAGAAGATATCCGCAGCAGAAGACATATCTAGAGCGGGCTTGCTTATAGGGAATGGTGCTGCCCGGATTGAAAAAATACGGTTGGAAATTGGCGCATATTCGGATGCAAAAACAAAACTTACAGCATCCGAAGTTGATTATGAAGAAGCTTTAAAAATACTCAATAACTCAGCAACAGACTATGATTATGAAAAGGATGAAATTCGGACTGTTAAGGTGATGTGTAGTTACAACTTAGATAGTGTTGCCGTGTTTCGAAATTTAATCATCTGCTCAGAGCATCTTGACAAAGTAGATGCATACGCGGAAGGCGATGATTTCGCGTCGATGAGATCAGAGCTTAAACTGGCTGAAGATGCTTTAAATGACACACTGCCTTTTATATCCACAGCAAAAGAAAAATGTTTCAGTATTGATATCGATACAGCCCCTGCAGAGATCAGAAGCGAACTTTTAGAGAATAGAATATCGGTTGAGAAGAGAGAAAAGATGGTTTTGGAGTTCGGTATGTTAGTATCCGGAATGCACCCGTACATCGATGGGACGGAACACGCGCTAAAGGCGACCAAATACATGCAAAACGAAGTGTGGAATAGCGCAGAATTCGAATTTAGAAAATGTTCCGTCGACTTTTCAGAATCCAAAGACGTCCTTGAGGATCTAAAAAGCTCGGAATTCACAGAAATATCAGTTCCAGCCATAACAAGATATGGCATTTCGACAAAAATGTTGGAAGCCTTGCCTCACTTAGAGGCTGGATGCAGATATGCGGACAGGGGCAATTTCAAAAAAGCCGACAAGGAGTTTAATAAGGTTCCTGTGTTTTAAAAACAACCATTTCAGGGTATGTATTACACTCGTATGGGTGTCATGCCCTCTGATGTTGTACGTTTTTGAACCTATAGTCAATTCAGATCTCGTGCCGGATGTTTCGGGTTTTTGGATATCCGGAAAAGACGAAGTCCCGATCCGACACTTATAAGTTGGTAACCCTCTCCGGTGCAAATGGTTAAGCAATGAACACCAATCAATAAGCAAGGACATGACACGAGTACTTGCAACAGGAACGTTTGACATCCCCCATCCGGGACATCTATATTATCTATCGCAGGCTTCCGCGCTCGGCGATGAACTGTATGTCATCGTTGCGCGGGCAAGCATGATAAAGCACAAGCCAAAGCCGATTCTCCCTGACAAGCACCGCCTTCTGATGGTGCAGGCGCTTAAGGTGGTGGATCGTGCGGTTCTCGGGAGCGAAAACGATATCTTTGAGCCGCTTCATGAGATCATGCCTGATATCATAGCGCTCGGGTTTGACCAGCATTTCGATGCAGGAGATCTGGAACGTGGATTGGCGGATCATGGGTTCGAGACTGAAGTGGTTCGGATCAAGGGATCGAACTCTGATCGGCTCTGCAGTACAAGAAGAATCGTTAATCTGATCCTCGAGGTGAATAAGATTTGAAAGTCCGAGGGTACTGTCATGAGCTATGAATAGTTGCGATTTTTTAATTTGTTCTGGTCGGTTGAAAACATGGCGCCAACCCGGCAGATACAAATATGATTAGATGGGTGTAATCGGTGTTAATCTGTAGCTAAAATAGTATCAGCCACAGATTAACGCAGATGGACACCGATTAGTTGTGTAAACGACTTTTAAGATCGCTAGTGCTCCATTATGGCAGTTGTGGTTGTGTAAGACAATCCGACGTTCCCAGAAAATAATAAAAAGACTTGGATAGTTTGCCACAATGGACGTTATAATTAAATCCCCAGAAGAGACTTGGTACGCAAAAGTCTCAAAAAAAGTAGCAACAGCCGCCATTCCGAAACTACTAATTGGACCGGACAGTTCAGCATATCGTCAAAAAATAACGAGCATTCAATATAAAACATAAGATCACGATTGTAGTGCCACATTCTCCTAACTGATACGAATTCCGCAGAACTCCAGACCAACATCAGCATTTCCATCACACAATATAAGACAGTTTCCATTCGTGTAGGCTGCAAAAATTCCTTGTTATGCCAAATTACAGGTACATTGTATGCCCGTGCTAAAATCGACAATTAAATTCCCGTAATCAACCGCATCCTCCACCCGTTGTACTTATCTTATTTTCAGCCATACCGAGGATCTCAAACGCTCCTGAAATTCCGAACTTGCCGCATTGCATAGACTTTCTTGTGACGTACCTTCTCCTTAAACCCGGTTCCTCATAAGGTTCCATGTTTGCTCGTAGATGGCGAACGATCGCAAGAATCTTTTCGTGCAGTTGCCACGATGGCAATAGGAGATACTCTGCGCTTCATCACACGCATGTGGAACCGATCCGAGCACCGATCCCAATGTTTTCACGGCGGCGTGGGCAATCTGAATCAGGACTCCCCTCATGTATCTGTTTCCAGTTTTGCCAATACTCCCGTTTATGACCTTCCTGCCAGACGAATGGGAACTTGGGGCAAGTCCTGCCCATGAGGTGAGCTGATCAGCCGTTTCGAAGAAGGGTATGTCCCCGATCTCTGAGATGATATTTGCAAGCACTCGTTTGGCCCAACTCCAGGAATGTCAGAGCAGTATCCTTAACTCCTCTGCATGAAGGTTCTGAAGCATATCATCGATCTTTGCATCAAGTTAACTTATTTTAGCGTCGATATCCTGAATTGATTCAATCTCGATTTTAAGATGCCATATGGCATATAACTATGCAGAATGACCGCTAACGAGATCGGCGCCACAGCAGACTTGCTGCACACCCTCATATCGTAACAACCAGCCCTGCTATCTCTTTCCACGCCTGCACGAATCGGTCGGTCGAAACGCCAATGAACGCATCAGCCAGACAGAGGTCGCACCGGTCGATCACTGCAGCGAGATCCACAAGGTCACCATAGTACACCGAGATATTAACAGGTCCGGATGCTCCATCTCCATGTGCTGTTGCAACCAATATCGGAGTACCAGTGTCGGCGATCAGCGGAAGTTTCGAGGGGTCTGTATGGATACCTGGTTCAGGATCGAGACCGATAACTGATGCGTTCGCTTTGATATTAAGAATTGTATTCTTAACCGCCGGGCGGAACGCATCGTTCAATATCACCTCGTGCGCTCCTGCGAGCACCGCGACAAGCCCGAGCGTGCCCGCGCCGCAGCAGCCGTCCACAACAGTACCCTCCAGCTTCCGCTGGTAGTATAATGATTCGAGCACCCCGATCTTGCCGGATTCGGCACGTGAGAACTCGATATGCGTGTCGGATTGGGTTTTGTAGATGCACAGTTCCCCGAATGCCGATGAGACAACATCTCCGCGAACATCGCAGCCAGCAAGCAGCTTGTACGTGTGAGGCGCGCTGTCCGCATCTAAAATCCCGATCGGCTGACCCGGGTCCCCCTTTCGCTCGATTACGCCCTTCACCTCAGAGACTTCGTTCAACAGCATCTCTGCAGTCTCTTTGTCGATTGCGTCCATGACAAGGATCAGCATGTCCCTGCCAAGTCTAGGAGGGAACGGGACCGGATACCCAATCGCAATCATCGGGGTGCCAACATCAGAGAGTGTGGCATCCATGGCGCGCAGCCCCTCTCGCACTAATATTCCGAGTACGTGCGCGATGACGACGTCGAGATGCCGCTTCCCGCAGTTCTGGCACCGCATCGCAGCATCATCTACGTTACGGAAGGGCTGGTCGAGCTGATGAAACGGTAACTGCTTGCTGATCATGGGGTCTGGCGCGCAGGACTGACATGCAGCATACATGAAAGCTATCGACTCAAGCACCTCTTCAGCAGGGATGACACAATCGCTGCTCCCGCATCTCGGGCAGATGATTGTGACACTCATACCGTCCTCCGGAGAACCGCTCTGCACGGCGCGCCGTCCGCATGAGCGGTTTTGATCGGAAGACAGGTCAGATGGTACCGCCCCGGCTTGACAGATCGCAAATCGATATCTTCGAGAATAAGCGCGCCGGCGCCAAGCAGGGTCAGATGGACTGGAAAATTCATATCATCGTAACGTTCGACAGATATATAATCGATTCCCACCAGCGACACCTCTTTATCAACCAGCCATCGCGCGGCGTCGGATTCGACGTAAACGAAGTTCTCATGGAACCGTTCGCGCGGCAGATCGCTGTTCCGCGTCTTGAAGAGAACCGCCTGCCCGGGTTCGGCCGGATATCCATTCAGTTCAGATACGGTCACGGCTTCCTGCGATTCGATTTCTATCACGTCCGCATCGAGGAAGAACCGCTCAACCGGCACCTCATCAAGCGATTCGCGCCCCTTGAAAAAGTGGAGCGGAGCATCGATATGCGTTCCGGAGTGGCTGCTCATCACCAGTCTGGAGAGCGCGTATCCGGAGGCGCGCGTTTGCGACATCGAGAAATCCGCATCATCCGGAAAACTGACCGTGTCCAGTCCAAGTGTCCGAGTGATGTCGATTATCAATTCCCTGTGGAGTTCTTTCATGGTTGGTTCTGTGATCGGATGGCTATTATGACTGTATACAGGTATTAAGGAAAAATATATCCATATTAAGGCATATAACCTTACGAACCGCAAGGTTTATATACCACCGCATAACAGTGATGTACTATGCGAGCGGGTTTCTAAAACCTTTTTTAACCACACTAACCCCCACTCCCCACTTCCCACACTCCCGCTCGCATATCCCCTTAACAATTTGTTGGTGAGCTTGTCTCCTTTCGGTGTTTTTGATATGATTTACCGATCCACAAGGTTTATATACCATCCCGTATAGTGATATACTATGCGAGCGGGTTTCTAAAACCTTTTTTAACCACACTAACCCCCACTCCCCACTTCCCACACTCCCGCTCGCATATCCCCTTAACAATTTGTTGG
>JAYEGI010000237.1:6701-28185 GCA_034659035.1 Methanobacteriota archaeon | reverse complement strand
CTGCTGATAAAGTAACACTCTTCGCAGATTTGGCAACAAGGGGAATACAGATCCCTGACAACAACAATCACGTCGAAAACCTTATGGGAATCGTTGGGCAGGGAATAAAGAAGAATAGCCAGTCCTGGGTCGATAAAAATCTGGAAATTATGGTGAATACTATCTGGCAGATAATCTCATTGGTGTCGGTTTGGAACATGCGCTATTGGGCATCCCGGATCCCGGTCAGTGTTACTGGATTTTTCAGTCAGATCCTCCGTGCCCCAAATTGATACTGGTCACAAAGTCTTTTACGTTATTTCAATCAAGGAAGGAAATAAGAAAAAAATACAGAATACCGAAATAATTTCAGAAATTGAAGACGAAATCAAGAGATTGCAAACAGATCCGGGTGAATAATAATGACTCAATCAAACACAAATATATCAGACGCATTAAAAGACGCAGGTCTTCCTATACTCACCTGTATGCAATGCGGCACATGCAGCGGAAGCTGCCCGTCGGGACGCTACACAGGAATGATCACGCGAAAGCTCGTCAGAAAAGCCCGCGTGAGTACAGACGTGCTACACGACCCAGACCTCTGGATGTGCACTACCTGCTACACCTGCCAGGAGCGATGTCCGCGTGAGATCAAGATCACTGACGCAATTCTCGCAATCCGGGCGATCGCGGTGCACGAGGGAATCATGCTTCCGGAACATCGACAGGTCAGTCAACTGGTGCTTGAGTATGGTCATGCCGTGCCGATCAATGATGCGGTTAAGGAGAAGCGAGAGCGCCTTGGGCTGGAGGCACTTCCGGAAACGGTTCACAAGTATCCGGATGCACTTGCTGATGTGCAGACGCTTCTCGGTAGTTGCGGCTTTGACAAACTCGTGGCTGGCGCTCAAGAGTGATGGGGGAGTGTCATGAACAAATTATCACTCTACTTAGGCTGCATCATCCCAAACCGGTACCCTGGAATCGAAAAAGCCACAAAACTCTGCCTTGAGCGGCTGGAGATCGACTGGGCTGACCTATCCGGCGCATCATGTTGTCCTGCGCCTGGCGTCTTCCGGTCGTTTGATAAAGCGACATGGCTTGCACTTGCCAGCCGAAACATCGTGCTCTCAGAGGAGATGGAGCGCGATGTGCTGACGATCTGCAATGGATGCTACGGATCTCTCGTGGATGCCAACAACGAACTGAAGGACAACCCTGCGCTCAAGAAAAGCACAAACGCCCATCTCGATACGATCGGCAAGAAATTCAAAGGAACTGTTGCTGTCAGGCACATCATTGAACTGCTCTACGACGAACCAGGACCTGAAAAAATAAAGGAGATGGTGACGTCTCCGTTGGACCTCAGAGTCGCGCTGCATTATGGATGCCACCTCGTAAAGCCGTCAAAGGAACGAGAGCTCGGGAGTACGGAAGATCCTCGCTTCTTTGACGAACTCGTGGAGGCAACGGGCGCAGAGAGCGTTAATTATCCCGATAAGATGGCGTGCTGTGGAGCAGGCGGCGGCGTTCGGTCTGCGCTTCTTGATAAGTCGCTTGAGATGCTGGAGCACAAACTATCGCGGATCAGGGATGCGAACGTTGACTGCATCGTGAATGCGTGTCCGTTCTGCCACCTGCAGTTCGACGGCGGACAGGTCGAGATTAAGGAGAAGCGCGGCGTAGAATATAACATCCCGGTTCTGCACTACTCTCAGCTCCTGGGACTCGCATTCGGGTACTTGCCAGAGGAACTCGGAATCGACCTGAATCTTGTGACAAACGAGGAGTTTCTTCTGAAGCTGAAGGGGGATTAACAGCCCCCGCGGACAGGCAGCACAGCCATGTACGCAGATGGTTAGGTGTACGTTCTACCGAGATGTAATCAGAAGTTATGTAGGGCGGCTTGATGAGTCTGGGCGGAACGTGCCGATACCATGGGAAAATCTGGAGATCGAGGTTCGATTTGGCACTGTCCAATTTTCTAGTGATAGCATAGAATAATCCCCATCAGAAACTTTTTAACTATTATAGATGAATATATCCATGGTGCTAGTAAATGCCTACTTTGGATTATGCTGTATTGAACCTTCAGTATATGAGCACACCCAGTTATAGTTTTGAGGAGTTATCGAATGATCTTGAATGCACTGCAGAGTCGGATGCGTGCCAGAATCAGACGTTTGAGTACGGAGGCAGGGTAATCGAGATACAGTTCCATCTTGACACGACTCTTGAGAGCATTCGGCGGCTGGTTGCGCACTGTGGCGACAAACTGGTTCCGGGCGAGTACGTCCAGAGCAAGGAAGAACTGCTCGCAGATCACCGGGAGCGCCTTGCCGATCTATGTAGGCATAGCGAGATGCTGCTTGATGAGGTCATGGGTGAATACGGGGTTTGAGTAGAGCGTTGCTTGTGAAAGAGTGTTAAAAGGGCACTTTGCTCGCGTTGTTGCGTCTTTATTTCCTGTTTGGTACGGATCTCGGGGGGTGGGGATAGGGTGGTGCGGCTGCCATAGCCCCGGAATCTCATATTGCAGGCGGTCAATCCATTCCGCGAATCCGGACACCAACCGATACTTTTATATATCATATACCACCAACCCATATCTGGTGGACGTATATGGTAAAACTCAACCCATTCGAAATGTCACAGAAACAACTGGATATATGCGCAGATATTCTCAATTTGGACTCCGGTACACACGCGATTCTCAGAATTCCGATGCGTGAATTGCACGTATCACTACCTATCCGCATGGATGACGGCACGATCAAAGTATTTCAGGGATTCCGTGTACAGTATAACGATGTGAAAGGTCCGACCAAGGGCGGAATCCGGTTCCACCCGGATGAAACGATCGATACTGTCCGTGCACTCGCTGCATGGATGACATGGAAATGTGCTCTCGTTGACCTACCACTTGGTGGGGGAAAGGGCGGCATCATCTGCAACCCAAAGGAACTGTCACAGGGTGAGCTGGAACGCCTGAGCCGGACGTACATTGACAAGGTCTTCCAGTTCATAGGGCCAGATCAGGACATCCCGGCTCCTGACGTGTACACCACGCCCCAGGTCATGTCCTGGATGATGGATGAGTACTCGAAGATTGCAGGAAAGAACCAGTTCGGCGTCATCACAGGAAAACCGATGTGTATCGGCGGCTCTGTTGGGCGTACCGACGCAACAGCCCGCGGCGGCTGGTACTGCGTGCGTGAAGCTGCAAAGGAATTCGGTATCGACCTGAAAGGCGCTACTGTTGCGATACAGGGCTATGGGAATGCAGGATACCATGCAGCGCTGCTCGGACAGACCCTCTTTGGCTCAACGATTGTGGCGGTCAGTGACAGCAAGGGCGGCATATATAACCCTGCAGGTCTTGATGCGCAGGCGGTCTACAAGCACAAGGCACAGACAGGTTCGGTAATCAACTTCCCGGGTTCAGAGCCCATAACAAATGAAGACCTCCTTATACTCGATGTGGACATCCTCGTCCCTGCTGCTCTTGAGCATGTAATAACCGGGGAGAACGCTGCAAAGATCAGGGCAAAGATCGTCGCCGAAGCGGCTAACGGTCCGACCACTCCTGAGGCGGATGATATCCTGTATGAGAATAGTGTTCATGTGATACCGGATTTCCTGTGCAATGCCGGTGGGGTGACAGTCTCATACTTCGAGATGGTGCAGAACTTCAACCGGTACTGCTGGACCGAAGAGGAGGTTCAAGAACGTCTGGATGGGAGGATGACTACTGCGTATCACGCTACACTCAGGGGTTCTAAGAAGTACGGCGTAAACATGCGGCGTTCTGCTTACGTGGTTGCTATCGAGCGTGTCGTTGAGGCGATGCAGACTCGCGGGTGGGTTTAATACCCCGCCTCTGAGTTTACTTCGGGATTTAACAAGTTGCCATTGTTTTTCGTTTCCGCGGCATCCATGCACACGCCCAACCGTATAACCTAAATACCATGACATTATCTGGCGATCCCCAGATCCAGCGGAAACTGATCGCGATCCTGCGCGTGATTAACGAACGCGGGGGTGCTGTTGGTGCTCGGGTTATATCCGACCGCCTCATGGAGCAGGGTTACCTCCTTGGAGAACGCGGCGTGCGATACCACCTGCGCATCCTTGACGAGCGGGGCTTAACCAAAGGGCACGGATATGCCGGCAGGACGATTACCGAGCTCGGCAGAAAGGAGATCGAAGAAGCATTGGTTCATGATCGTATCGGGTTTACGCATGCCCGAATTGAACATATGATCTACCAGACTGATTTCGATCTGATTTCGAAGAGCGGGACGGTGATCGCCAACATAACGCTTATCAAAAATAGTGATTTTGATGATGCACTTCAGGTTCTGCGCTATTTGGCAGAGCACGACATGGACTGCCGTATTAAAGTCATCGAAGAAGGCACATCCGATTCTGTAACCCCAATTCCAGAGGACTGCGTCGGGATTGCAACGATTTGCAGTATTACCTGTGATGGAATCCTTCTGAAACATGGAATCCCGGTAAACATAGAATATGGCGGCATGTTGCGGTTCGATAAGGGTCGAGCATTGCGCTACATCGATCTGATTGCGTATGCCGGCACAACAATCGACCCGATGAAGATATTCCTGTCACGGAAGAGTACCTCGGTTCTGGATATAGTCGAGACTGGGGATGGACTTCTACTTGCAAATGTACGAGCAGTCCCGGACTTAGCCAGAGACAAAGCGTCAATGATCCTGGATCAGGTGGTAGAGACGGGTATCATCGATTACGCCACGATCGGGGCTCTTCACAGTCCGGTTCTCGGTGTGCCTGTTGATGTGGGTATGACTGGAATCTCCGTACCAGCCGGACTAAACACAATTTCCGCCATCCAGGAAGTGGGAATTAAGGTCGCTGTCGAACCGATCGCAACTGTGATGGATTATTCGGAGTTTGAGACTGTGTGAAGATCCATGGTATGGCGCAGAGGTGCCTTTGCCCGCAGCCCTACGGCTTGATCACAGCAGGTGCCGAGAAGGATTACCCAGTAGACCTCTCACACTCCAACATCATGGGAACCGCAGTCGGAGCACACGGAGTTGAGGCATCAGTTAGGTTGCGGTCTTCTCAAATGTGGATCTTGAGGTCGTAATCGGAAGCAAGAAGGATAGCAAGCCAGAAGCTCCCGTTCATAGTCCCTGGTATTGGTTCAACCGCTGTTGCCAAGAACAACTGGGATGGGCTTGCGGTCGGATGTGCGATCTTAGGAATTCCACTCACAATCGGAGAGAATGTCTGCGGAATGGACACGACCACGGTAATCGAGGACGGACCGGTCACGTACTCGGAGGATCTCGAATGGAGCGTGAAACTGTATCAGGACTGGCAGCGGGACGGCTACGCCGGAACCATCGTACAGGCAAACGTCGAGGACACAGGTCTTGGTGTTCAGGAGTATGCACTCAAGAAACTGAGTATCGATACCGTTGAACTCAGATGGGGGCAGGGCGCAAAGGACATCGGCGGCGAGGTCAAGATAAAAGACCTTGCGAGAGCCCAGATGCTTGGGATCCAGAGGATATGTGGCATTCCCGGATCCAACGGACCCTGAAGTAATCGAGGCGTTCAAGCGAGGCGTCTTTTCAGAGTTCGAACGACACTCCCGAGTCGGAATGGTCACAGAAGACAGTTTCATGGACCGTGTGCAGGAACCGCGACGCTCATCACCAATGTTTCTATCATTGGTGTGTAATATGGGACCACGATCTTCAAAAAGCGGTAAAACTGTAGTGATTCCCTGGATTGTGTATCTATAAACCTCCTTTCGCATTCATCCGAAGATGGGCCGTCCAACCTCTGGTGCGGAGCCTCATTAAATTCAGGCAGTTCCAACCCCGATCCGCACATCGACACCCATCCCGTACTCGAATGCAAGCAGTTCGGATGCGCACAGTTTTGCTTGCCCTGTTGCAAGCAGAAGGTCGTCCTCATCAACTACGAGCACCTCATCAGCGCTCCGGATCATCGGATCCACATCGGTGATGTGCCGTGCAAATGCGGTCTTCCCATCTCGAACGAATGGCGCAGCATCGCTGTTCACAACGACGCGCATCCCGGGCGGTGGCAGGAATGCATGCAGCCGGGAGCCCCCCAGTTTTCCGAGCGTGAAGAGGTTATCGCTTGCACGGAGCGTTGCGATGCGCTCTTTACCCTGCAGCACCTGCCTGATCCTGCCAGTAGTGGACAAGCGAAAGGTCACGTTATCCGGGAAGAGCGCGTATCCTGCGCCGCGTCCGAACTGGTAGTCAGCAATAATTCGTGATTTTCTGAGGTGCACATCCGAGGTCATCCTTGCTCCGCATACTTAACCATCGACTCAAAGATCCTGTGTCCGTCGTCAGACCCGAGTATCGACTCAGATGCACGCTCCGGATGCGGCATCATCCCGAGGACATTTCCTGACCCGTTAACGATTCCGGCGATGTTCTCTGCCGAGCCGTTCGGATTGGCGTAATCCGCGACAGTCCCGTCCGGACTTACGTACCTGAACACGATCTGATGATGCGAATTCATATCATGGAGCGCGGCATCGTCCGCGAAGAAGTTACCCTCTTTGTGTGCAACCGGCATCCTCACGATCTCGCCTTCCTTAAAACACGATGTGAACGCTGTGTCTATGTTTTCGACGCGCAGGTTCACCCACTTACAGCAGAATTTCGGATAAACGTTTGTGCGAAGCGCACCCCGGAGAAGTCCAGATTCGGCAAGGATCTGAAACCCATTGCAGATCCCGATGACCGGCTTTCCACTGTCAGCGAGACGCCTCACCGCGCTCATGATCGGCGTTCGTGCTGCAATCGCGCCTGCACGCAGATAATCGCCATAAGAAAACCCTCCAGGGATCACGACGCCGTCATATCCTTCGATCGAGTCCTTGTACCATACCAGATCAGTGGGTACGTCGAGAAGATCATTTAAGACATGGTGCACGTCTGAATCGCAATTGCTGCCGCCAAACCTGATTACTGCAAACTTCATCGTATCACGATTGAGTAATTGTGGATCACAGGATTTGCAAGCATTTTCCTGCACATCTCATCCACCATTCCGGTGGCGTCGTCGGCGTCGTCTGCTTCCAGTTCAATCAGCAATCTCTTCGCTGCATGAGCGCTCTTGACCGCATATCCCAGATGCGTAAGTGCACGCTGTATCGTCTCCCCTTCCGGATCGAGCATGCCCTGCTTCAGTTGTATGGTAATCTCGGCACAATATCTCATTGTGTATCAGATCAAACCGAAACGATAAAAATGTATGGGTTCACAGGTGACTGCCCCGACACTCAATACCTTTATATAGCAGCTCATGCCATAACACATTAGTATAGAATCGAGGTATCCCCGGGTAAAAAGATCTAATACTACAAAACCCATAGCAAAGTACTACACATAAAGAGGTTATATATATATGTGCACAAACAAAATACGCCGTAAAAAACCAAGATCGACGGTGCTGACCGCAGTACTGGTTCTATTGATATCCACAGTATTCGTGGTACCGGTTTTCGCTGCCACAAAACCGGACAATCCGATTTCAGGAGATGGGGTGATGATGGCGGCAGCAGGAAAGTACACCACGGGCATCGACAATGGAATCTACGGCGTTTCTGTGCAGGACGCTACCGGGCACAATGGGGAGGGCACATACACCATCGCAACTGGTAGCGGGCATCCGGTACCAAACGAGAACGTGCTTTATGGTGGTGTCGATTGCGATCCCGGGAGTACGTATCTAACAGTCCGGGTGTATGAGACAGGTAAAGAATATGTTTCAACAACAACCGGACCCACACAATCTTCAGGATACACAGTGGTTGACCTGGATGATTGTTCTCCCGATACCGCACTGAGCGGTAATGAGATACATACGACATGGACAACCGGAGAAGGTCTGTTGATCCACCAGATTATTGCCATTGAAGGATCCATGCTGGCAGATTCGAGAGTCAGAGTCACGACACACATCACAAATAATAACGACACATCCGACCTGAGCGTAGGTGTCAGATATGTGTGGGACCTGACGATAGGTGATGAGGACGGTTCGTGGTTTGCAGAAAGGCGCACGGACGGTGATTGGATCGACACGGAATGTGAATGGGTTGTGCCAGGATTCAGAAATTATGCTACCACCAATGACCCGAACAGTTCGATACTCATCGTTTGGGGAAACCTGACAGGACACGACGCGCTGGTTCCGCCAGCAACCACTCCTGACCGATTACAGTTTGTTGCATGGGGGTCGTCGGGCGATGGCGTCTTCGATCACGCATTCGACTACACCCCAACCGGGCAGACTCTTGCCGGATCCGGTTCGGATAGCGCTATAGCGTACTACTGGGGGGATGACGAAACGAATGCGATAACATTGAGTTCGGGCGAGTCCGACAGTGTAACGCAGTACCTGTATGTCGCGCCACCGCCACCGCTCACGGTCCAGAATCTGACCCCGACAGGGATTGCAGCGCTCATTGGGTTGCTCGCTTTCATCGGCGCGGGAACGGTTGTGAAGAGAAGGTAATTTCTCTTCTTTCCCATTTTTTCCAAACACACACATTACTGCACTCACAGGTCTAATGTGCGGTATCGGCACGGGAATTGTTATGAGGGATAGGTAACACCCATATTCCCATGAAAGCCGATGTCACAAAAGATGATTTGATGAAGCTCATCAATCAGAATAAAGAGGTTATACAATTCATCGTTTTGCTTATCACTTTCTGCACTGTTTTTTATATTTTGTATTATCATTTCATGGATCGTTTCGCTTTCCTCGAAAACATCACCGCATATCTTCTTGGATTCTTGCTCCGCATATTCGGTATGGATATTCTCGTAGATGGAAATACTGTGACCATCGTTGGTCACATCCCACTCAAAATCATTGATGAGTGTACTGCTATGTTCGGATCGATCGTGTATCTCTCCTGTGTACTGGCATACCCTGCCGACATCCAAAAAAAGATTGTAGGCATCTTTCTCGGTATTCCATGTCTTTATGCGATCAATATGGTTCGGCTCGTCATCCTCGCTTTTGTTTTAGTCTTAAGCCCGAGTACATTTGAGTTTGTGCACACCTATCTCTGGCAGACGATCTTCATCATATTCGTGATCCTCATCTGGCTGGTCTGGGTGGACAAGGTGGTTAAATGAAGGATAAGGTAAATTTCCTGGTCAAATTTTTAATCCTGACCATTGTGCTTTTTATAATCTGGATTCCGCTCGGCAAGGTGTATTTGCTGCTGCTGGCAGGGGTATCTAAGTATATGCTCCTGGTTATGGGCTATCATACGACACCGTATGCGGCTGATGCGCCAGCTTTTGTCTGCCGCGGATACCTGATCGGAATGGAAGAGTATGCGCATCTGGTAAATTATAATAGCATCCCGTTCGTTGCTCTGATTTTTGCAACACCCAATGTTGAGTTAAGCAGGCGGATAAAGATGTTGCTGATCGGAGTGTCGGTACTCTTCTGTATGCACGTTATCGACTTCGTTTCTCACTTTCCGATGATCTGCAATGGTTCGGGGATTGCAGAGGCGGTCGTGATCTTCATGGCAGTTGGTAAGTTCGCGGCCCCATTCGTGATGTGGTTTGTGTTTGCGTATAAGGAGCTACTTGGAGATTGAAAAGTTTCGCGCCACACTTGCATGGAATGAGGTTGAACTTGCCAATGCCATAGGGCGATACACCAAGGTCTACTCATATACACATTTCAAACCAATCGGCACCTACAGCTGACACTTCTCGCTTGGAGGATTCTATAAATTCGAGTATTTACCAGTTTATGTGGGCGATGATAGTTTTTGGGCTTTTCCGGAATCGTCTTTTTCTTGCATATACATGGATTAGTGCAGTCGAGGCGTGGTGCGCTATCAATATTTAAGTAGTTGAAACGCGATTATCATAATCATATTTCAACAATTCGTGGACAGGGAAGGCGAGTTACGGTTACTGGAGGAGACTTACAAACAAAATAAATCCTCGCTTATCATCATCTATGGGCGAAGAAGGGTAGGAAAGACCGAGCTTGTGAAACAGTTCATAAAAGGAAAGGATCATATCTATTTTCTCGCCGATACGAGGATAGATAAAGACAATATAAGAGAGATGCAGAGAGAAATCTCTTCGCAGATACAAAATCCACTTTTTAAGATGGTGGAATTCTCTGATTGGATAGAGTTATTTCGGGAATCCGAGAGATTGTTAGAAGCTCGGATTATAATAGTTGTTGATGAATTTCCATACCTAATGGAGTCAAATAAGGCAATACCATCGATATTCCAGAAGATATGGGATTTGATTCTATCGGAAAAAGATATTTGCCTCATTTTACTCGGCTCTTCCATTTCGATGATGGAAGACCACACGTTAGATTACAGGTCCCCACTCTACGGGAGAAGAACCGCGCAGCTTCAATTGCAGCCGCTTAAATTCAAGCATCTTGGGCGATTTTTACCATATTCGATGGAAGACCTTGTCAAGGTCTACGGAGTGGCAGATGGCGTCCCGCTCTATCTCTTAAAATTTAATCCGGGGTTGAACTTTGAGGATAACTTAAAGGAGAATGTATTCGGGGTTGGGAAGTTCCTTTATCATGAGGCAGAGATATTATTAAAACAGGAGTTACGGGGAACTGCAAGATACTTCTCAATACTGAAGGCGATCGCTTATGAAAAGCACCGGTTTGGCGAGATTGTAAATTTCACAGAATTGGATAAGAGCATTATATCCAAATATCTCAATAATCTTGCAGCACTCCGGTTGATACAGAAGGAATACCCAGTAACACAAAAAAAGGAGATAAGAAATGCGAGATACGTCTTCAGCGACAATTATCTTAACTTCTGGTTCAGATATGTTTATCCATACAGATCCGTGATAGAAGAAGGGAAAATAGAGCGATTATTCGACTCGATAAAAGACGATTTCAACTCGTATCTCGGGTTTGTATTCGAAAATGTTTGCAAAGAATTTCTATGGGATCAAGAGCTGCCTTTCGGGTTTACCAGACTTGGGCGATGGTGGCACAAGGATAAAGAGATCGATATAGTTGCATTAAACGAAGAGACGAAAGAGATGGCGTTTTTTGAAGTGAAATGGAGTTATCTTGACTTGAATGGCGCGAAGAGAGTTTTGAAAGAATTGGAAGGAAAATCCGGATTCGTTGATTGGAATAGTGGGACGCGAGTCGAGTATTTTGGGATAATTGCAAAAGGATTGGAAGGAATGGAGAGTTTAATAGAGCAAGGGTACCTCTGTTACGATCTTGAGGGCATGCAGGGGACATGACGCGGAAAAATGGTTCTGTTTAAGTAGTGGTATTAGCCCATAGTGCACCTCTTGTCGTGGGTAATGGCCCCGAGGTTATTATGAGCCCCCTCACAGAACCGGACTTGAAGATTTTCCTCATCCGGCTTCTGAAGCACATCCTCTACAGATTCAGGTGTATAGCGATTGATATATCTTCAGGCTTTTGGGAGTGGATTAAATTGTAGAAAACGATTGAACTGATCTCAGTCGTAGCTTTTCCTCTGGTTTCGGCGATTAATCCATTTGAAATCGAGCCTCACGACGTGATGGTGAAAGTTCTCCGGTGATCGCGTGTTTCCGCTCATTCCATAGTAGCGGTAGTGTCCGATCAACTCATATTTGTATTTGCCGGGTTGGCGTCATCTTTTCAACCAACCAGAACAAATTAAGAAGTCTCGCCGCGAGCAGGATAGCTATATATACTATGGCGCTAACTGAATTAATATCGATACAAATTAGTAGATCGGAGGTATTTGGATGAAATCACGTCGATTGGTCGTTATACTATTGGTCATGATAGCGGCGGTCTGCGCCGGATGTCTCGAGGGTCCGGACACGAATATCACGCCCGCGCCGACACCTGTAACAACGCCTGTTGTGGACGAACACTGGGTATCACCTGCCGGGGTTGTTGCCTGCTGCGGTGAGTCTGAGATGTTTCCGGCATCAGCCACGATTGATGGGAACCTCAGTACCGCGTGGGGGCATATCAAAGGCGAGGAACACTGGATCGTCTACGATCTCGGATCTGCAAAAGAGGTCAGTACGGTTCGGATATATGCTGACAGCAGTTACGGTGGTGCTCCGTGTAGAGCGTTTATCTATATGTCAGATAACAAAACCGCTCTTCTATGCGAGAATAAGACTGAATGCGGTGAAGTTAGTGGCAGTAGTGAAAGGTTTCGCGCCACACTTGCATGGAACGAGATTGAACTTGTCAATGCAACAGGGCGGTACATCAAGGTATACCCATATACCCATTTCAAACCCACTGGCACATGTGGATGGTACTTCTCGCTCGGAGGATTCTGCGAATTCGAGTATCTGCCAGTTTTGGAGGGTGGCGAATAGTTTTTGGGCTTTTCCGGAACTGTATATCGTCTCTGCACATCATGTTAGTTTGTTATTATAACTACTATATACTTATTTTAAAATAGATTAAATAGGTATTTTGAACCGGATCGGGGGAAAACTTCATAATAGATGGGGACACCCATCAGCATAAAATATGCTAATATGCTTCTTACTGAGAACCGACCGTGATATGGACGGACTGGCGTGGATACAGTAGTGCATGTTAATCAAGATAACCAAATAAGAGGAATGATATATGAATCTGAACAATATTCTGTTTACACTCGTGCTGATAATTATGGCATGTGGCGCAGCAAGCGCGGCACAAATAAACGTTGATCAGACTGGCTGGTGGGATGATACAACATTTCATGAAGTAAGCCCTGGTCAAATACAAGCAGCGGTAGCTCATGCAAATGCCGGAGATACGATCTACGTATACGGCGGTAGTTATAAGGAGAATGTGGGCGTGGATACCGAACTCACGTTGCTTGGAGAGGGTGCTGATATGGTGACCGTGACTGCTGCAGCGACAGACGATAGCGTCTTTGATATAGGAGCTGATTATGTGAACCTTAGTGGATTTACGGTTACCGGTGCTACCGAAACAGTCGGAATTTACCTCTATGATGTGGATCACTGCAATATTTCCGGTAACAACATCTCGAACAACAGCCATGGCATCTCTGGGGGGAATTCGAGCAACAACACACTCACAAACAACATCGTGTCAGGCAATAGTGAGAGCGGTATTTATCTCTGGTCTTCGTGCGACAATATGCTCCGGGACAACATAGTGTCAGGTAACACCTATGGCATCCATCTGCATACTTCGGATAGAAACACGATCGCAAACAATAGTGCGTCGGATGGTGACTGTGGAATCTATGTGCATAATTCGAGCAGCAATAGCCTTACAGGCAACAACGCACCGAACAACACCCGCGGCACGTATCTGTGGTTATCGGACGACAACATACTCACGGACAATGCCGTGTCAGACAACACCTATGGCATCCCTCTGCATTCTTCGAACGACAACATACTGACAGCCAACACTGTGTCAGACAACGACTATGGTATATATCTAAACTCTTCGAGCGGCAACATTCTCACGGAGAACGCCATGTCGGGCAACGTATATGACGGCATCGGTATGTATCATTCGAGCGACAACACACTCACAAACAACACAGCGTCGGGTAGTGTCCGTGGTATCTATCTGGTTTCTTCGATAACCAACAGACTTACAAACAACACCATCGCCTATGGTAACTGGTACGGCGTCTATCTGCAAGATTCGAACGATAACGTACTGACCATAAATAATATCTCGAATAACAAAAATGGCGTTTATTTATATGTTTCAGTCAACAACAGTCTCACAGACAACGGAATATCCGACAACGCCAATTATGGCATCCGTATGGAAGGTTCGGATGGCAATACACTGACAGGCAACATCATGTCCGATAACAACGATGATATATGTCTGGATTCGTCGAACAGCAACGTGCTTGCAACCAATACCGCTGACTATATACATCTGGATTCGTCGAACAGTAATGTGCTTGCAGACAATGTAGCGTCCGACCATGCTAATGGCATCCATCTGGATTCCTCGAACAACAATAACGTATCAGGCAACGAAAACACCATCCATCTGTCACAGTCGGATGGTAACGGACTCTCAAACAACACAGCATTGAACAGTGTGTTTGGCGTCTATATGTCTCATTCGGACGGCAACACACTATCGAGTAACACCGCATCGAACAACCGCGATGGCATTCACCTATACGATTCGGCTATGAACACGCTCGTGGATAATACCGCATCCGGTAATGAAAATGGCATCGTGCTGTATGACTCGAGCAACAATGATCTCGTTGGCAATGCTGCAGCGGATAACGACGAAAACGGCATCCTACTGATGCTCTCTTCGATCGACAACCAGCTCGTAGACAACACAGTGGCGGATAACCTTCGCGGCGTCTATCTGGATTCCGTGGTCGACAATAACCTCGTAAATAACACGGCGTTACACAACACCTACGGCATCTGCTTGTATGGTTCGACTGACAACATACTCATGAACAACACTGCACTGGACAATGAATATGGTATCCATCTGAATTATTCGAGCAGCAACAGACTCATTAACAACACTGCAAACTCGAACACCGGCTATGGTCTCCACCTGTATAATTCAACCGGCAACACACTCATGAACAATGGTATATCGGACAACAGATATGGTGTCTATATACACAGCGCTGGTTACAACACAATCACATACAATCGGGTACACGATAACGAACTGCGAGGGATCTTGATAGTGGATGGAAGCACTGGCAACACAATCAAGTATAACGACATCATATCAAATGGCATGCAAATAGGTGGTGGTATTTACCACTGGAACTTCTACAATGATCAAGTGGATGATGTGCAGGCCAGGAATAATTACTGGGGTGTAAACGATGGCGACACGATCGATGCGGGTATCCATGACAACGACGAAGAAGCTGGTACGGGCGAGGTGTTATTCGAGCCATACGCGACCGAACCATTCGTCTATGAACCGCCTGCTGAACTGCGCGGCGATGTCAATCATGATGGTGTGCTTACGACCACGGATATTATGCTTGCACTGCAAATGGCTTCCGGTAATATCGATATCGATTTCGCGGCGGATGTGGATATGGATGGTGTGATCACATCGCTTGACGCGTTTATAATTATGCAAGCGGTATAAGATACTGCGTTGTAACACCGGTTTTCATATTCCGGAGATTATTGGATCCGGCTTAATGCGACTTGTGACCTGCGCGCCCGACTCTGCGAGAAAGCAGGTACCACTGACCTGTGATCCGAAAGCGGTTGAAAAGGCGGATCCCGACAACGATGTTTAACCTCTCGATGGCGGCAAGAGCAAAGCTATAATGTTCTGCGGCTGCCGCCAACCGGGGAGTGGGTGCCACTTCTGACACAAGCCGAAGTGCTTGCACTCATCGGTATGTTGTGCACCATCATCGGGCAGGACCGCAAAAAAGGAAGGGGTCATGGAGTATCGTTATAATTTATGCAAGTATAATTACAATGTGCTACAGTTTTGGTGATTATGAGAAACTACCGATACCTTTATAGGGTGTTGAGTAATGTGTTATCGATGCGCACAACGAGTTCGATGAACTCGGAGTACGCATAATAACCACCGTGGAGGTACAAACAAAAGAAATGGTAAAATCCACACGGAATAGTAAAATCATCATGTAGTGCGTGGAGGCGCGTTGGTGCTGATACCGCGTCTATGTGCGGTGATGTTTTTTCATACATGCTCGATGTACATAATGGAAGTATGAACCACATAGGTTGTAACAACCTGTATGCGCGCGGTGGTATGATAAAATCGCGCAAGAAGAAAGGAGGATAATATGAATCTGGAAAAAATGGCAGTATATGTCATGACCGCGATGATGGCTGCAGTCATCTTTGCTGCGCTGATCAGTCCAGCAAGTGCGGGCGCAGGCCATATCGATATATACAAAGGGACATACCCGGACCCCAATGCCGAGTATGTGATTGGCGAAACTATCACATACGAATTAATTGTGACAAATCCAAACCCTGACTGTGGGTGCACGATTGATGTATTTGACATGTTTCCCAATGGGACTGAGATATTGATCGCAGATGATGCACATCTGAAAAAGTCCGGTCTTTGTGGCGACCTGGCGAAATTCTACACTACTTATGTTGTGGATGCGGGTGACATTCGGGACGATGATCGCGTTTGGAATCGGCTTAGAATAGATGGCATCGAGGACAATCCATGTGGTGGAACGCTCGATGGCAGTGTTTGGGCGTCGTCTTTGATCAACACTGATATCACATTTGACTTTGGTTATGTGGCTTCGGGCTGCATGGAAGCGACGTTCACAGGCAGTTCAACGGGGCCAGTTGATTGGCACCAATGGGACTTTGGGGACGGAACTTCGTCAGATGTAATAACCGGAGCGCCCAATGCTGGCAATGCTGTGACGCACCTGTATGCTACGCGCGGCGATAAGACCGCTATGCTCTATGGGGAATCCGTAACAGGTAAGCCTGACAATAAGACACTGGTTGTCCACGTGACTGGTCTCCCGACCGCAGTCGCAAAGGCCAACGGACACGTAGGATCCATACAGCTTCCGGTTGAAGGTATGAACATAATCTTTGATGGAACTGAATCATCTGCAGATTCGCCAGCTACCCTTGATTCTGGTAAGTGCCTGTGGACTATAGACGGTACGGCCCAGCCGGCCGGATTGGGGCCATACACGGTCTTCATAGATCATTCTACTTCAGCAAGTCTGAAAGTAGAAGACGACCACGGCTGCATAAAGTATGCTCATGTCACTATACTGGGTCCACCGGCTCAGGATGTGCCAGTCATGACGCCAGCCGGAATGCTCATGCTCATCGGTATGTTATGCATCATCGGCGCTGGTAGGGTCATTATGAAGGGCAAGAGGTTGTAAATCGTCATGAATTGTATGGACACAGTTACAATCTGCTACAATTCTGGCAATTATGTGGACAAACCGATGCATTTATATAGGATGGAGTGCTTTAATGGCAGTATATGCTTCTCGGTTCGTTCGGGCCCGGGAGTATAAAAGAACCAAAAATGGAGGTATGGGCAAAAAACCCATGAAATCCACGCGAACGGAAAAACGACATCTCCACGCAGATGGTGAAACAAGATCTGCGTGGCGATGTTTTCCATATACGCATTCCCGCGTATATGTGGTATCGAACAACGAACAACACGTAAACAGGTTCTAAAAAACCTGTGTGCTTGCGCGAGTAATTCGCGTATAACACGAGAAGGAGAATACAAATATGAATGCAAAGAAAACGGCAACATTCATCATTGTAATAGCGATGGTGGTGATGACTGTCTTCACCGGTGCAGCAGCGGCAAAGTCGTTGTACCTGATTGCGGAGCATCACACGGGTCAATTTGATGCGTGGAAGATCGAGTCCGACGGTACGGCAACGTATCAAGCGACTTATGCCCTATCGCATGCCGGAGATCCGGCAGGTGTGGCGATCGATGAGAGTTCAGTAACACTTTTCATCACATCTGAATTCAGTGGTGCTATTGAGCTGGTAGACGCAACCAAAATGACCTCCCTTGGGTCCACAACTGCACCCGGTGCATCAAATCTTGCAGGGATTGAGGCAGATGACGATTCAAATATCGTTTACACGGTGGATAGACTTACCGACAACCTCTATGCATACGACTGGGATTCTACTGTAAAGACCCTGACGCTTCGAGAGTCGGTAAACTTGACGAACTGCACTGGCGCCATGGGTATTGCACTTGATGATACGACGGGCACACTCTGGGTTGCGGACAGTAGCTCAGGAAAGGTCAGAGGCTACAATGTCACGACATGGAACGAGGTACAGAATTTTACGCCAAGCCATTGTCCCTGCGATGTTGCGGTTGATAAGCAGAATGGATTCCTCTATACAACCGCACCAGACGGCAACTGCGCACTAAGTATTACCGGATCCACGACCCTTGTTAAGATTAACATCACAACGGGCGCAGAGACGAATGTGAGCCTCGGTGATTATGGCAGCATGGGTGTTGCAGTGGATTGTGACACCGGTCTTGTATATATGACCGGCGGATGCAATGGCGATACCTTGGAGGTATGGGATACGAGCACCAGTCCATGGACGCAGGTGCAGAATGTGGATGCTATTGGAAATCCCGCAGGAATCTGTATACCCCAGAAAGACGTTGAGTATGACAAGCCATGCTGCGCACCAGTCCATGTTGGGCAGGGTCCACCCGGTGCTACAGAAGTACCACTACTGACACCATTCGGTGCAGTGCTACTGATCGGACTTCTTGCGATAGCAGGAGTCATAGGTATCAGAAGAAGAACGTAAACACTTCATAGAACGTATAAACACAATAGGAGAGAACTACTATGAACATAGGAAAGAAAGTATTAATGGCGATTGCAGCGATGATTGTAATATCAATCGTTGCAGTTACGGTGAGTGCTATATGCACTCCGACGGTCTGCGAGAAGGATTGCAGTACCAAAGTAGAACAATGCGATGTCGAAGCTGTGATGGCACTTAGTCAAGTGCCAGATGGTGCACAGGTCGTCGCGGTCGGTGACGATGTCTATATTGACATGACCGGCAACGACAACAGGATCGGTGCAGGCGACATAAGATTAACACAGACATGTTGTGGCGAACCAAACACAAAGGTCATGCCACACGACAACGAAGAGATCGAGAGCGTATTTAATCCTCTCGCTCAGGATATCTTCACGTATATGGATTCCAATACAAATGGTATCTATGATGTTGGAGATGCGATATACTTGGATGTTGATAACGATGGTGAGACCAGTGTGTACGACATCCGGCTGACAGATTCACCACCATTCGACGTGTTGAACCCTGATGGCAGCATTGCGATCCATGCAGGTGAGTATGGTTATGCATGGTCTCGCGTCCTGCAGGCGGATGATGATTTCGGAGAAGTTCTCAAACATATCGGAGAAGGCATCATTGATACGGGCGAAGGAACGCTTCAGGCTCTCGGAGGGACCATCGATGGCGACTGTTCTGGCGACTGGACATGCCCGGACAAACTCTATCTGAACCAGCCGACAGATCTCCCTCAGTTCGACAATTTTGTGACGATCGGTGATCTCAGGCTCTACATGCCGAATGCTTCGCATGTTATGCCACTTGCGATGGGCGAATGCTTCGAATCATGCGGCACCAGGGTCAGACAATGCGCAAAGGATGCAGTCTATGCCCTGCGGGTCGATGACGGGGTTCAGACCTGGGGCTATGTCGATGAGGCGGATGATAACATCTTCACACCAGGCGACCACAATGAAGCCGGCTACATCGATATGAACCACGACGGTACTGTCAGTGTTGGTGATGTGAGGCTCACCTCTGCGGTCAGTCTCCTGTACGGTCCGAACACAAAGGTAGCGGACTGTGACTGGGATATCAACCAGGTACTGGAGATTCCAGCGGTATTTACTTCCGATCCGCAGACTGTATTCAGATATGTTGAAGTCGATGAAGAGCCGGGATACTCGCTTGGCGATCCGGTCTACATGGATGTGGATAACAGCAGCGATGTCTCGAAATATGATATCAGAATAACGCAGTCCCCTGTATGTGACATACTGGACGCTAGCGGCAACGTTGATGTTGCAGCAGGCGAATGGGGCGCAAGCTGGTCGATTGTTGAACTCACAGACTTCGATGCGATAAACGACATGGTGCTTGCCCCACTGCCTGATAGAAACGGTGGTGCTGCAACAGTTGATAACCTTCTTGGATTCATCGATTCGGATTGCAACCTGTGCTGGTCATGTACTGACAAGCTCTACCTGCAGCAGCTGGTAGGTGCAACCAATTATGACCTCTTCGTTACGATCGGAGATATCAGACTCTATGTACCTCCTGCAGCGATGGGCCCCGGTCCTGGTGAGCCATGCTGGGAGCCATGCGGCACAAAGGTACAGCAGTGCGATGTTGACCTTGTCTATGCACTGATGTCGATGCCGGCAGTCGCACAGGTGCGCTATGTTGAGGAGGACTCCAATGCTGGCTACAGCCATGAGAATGCAATCCTTGGTGATGGCGTATACATCGACATGGATGGTAATGGCATCGTCAGTGCAGGCGATATAAGACTCTCAAATGTCTGTGGACAGTACGACGCGAACACAAAGGTCGGAACAGATGTGCAGGAGAACCAGGATCTATGGGATCCCTTCGCGGATGAACCTGCTGACCAGGTACTGTACGCTGACATCGACGGACTTGCAGAATACACGCTTGGAGACCCACTCTATCTTGATATGACTGGCAATGGGCTCACACTTGGCGACATCCGGCTTACGGCATCTCCTGTCTATGTTGATTCTGACTACGGAGCTACAGGTAGCATTGGAGCTGCATGGACGAGAATTGTACCTGGCGATGCTGACCTACTCTGGGCAGCACAGGGCATAACAATCGCTCCAGTGAGCAACGGTGCGCTCGAAAGCATAACTAAGGCCTTCGATTCCGACTGCACACAGAGCTGGACCTGTCCGGACAAGCTGTATCTGCAGCAGACGAAGTACTTCGACGACTCCGGCATGGGCTTCGACGACTTCGTCACGATCGGCGACGAGCGGCTGTACATACCGAACAGCACCGGACCAACTAACCCGGACGACTGGAATGACTGGGACGACGACTGTGTCATCGAAGATTCCGAGATATCAAATGCGGTGTATTATTGGAAGACACTTGTTCAGGTAAATGGACACACTGTCACCGACTCTGAGATGAGTTTGTTTGTGTATCAGTGGAAAACCGGAGATGTTTGTTAGAGGGAAGAAATTGGATGTGTTTTTTAACACATCCACTATTTTTTCTGCTCAAGGAGGAAAACATGAAAGATAGACAAATGTTTGGGCTGCTGACGGTTGTCATGGTGTTGGCGGTCTTTGCTGCATTAACACCAGCGGCTGCAGCAGACACCCTATCAGGTGACCGAACCATCAGTCCGACGAGTGTGGATGCTGAGGATACCTTCAGGGTAACCGTTGTGGTATCCATCGACGGTACAGTCTATGGTCCGGTGCTGAACGAGAATGTTCCGGCAGGATGGACTGTAACAGCAGTCGACAATGCTGGAGCAAGCTACAGTGATGCAGAGACAAAGTGGATCTGGCTCGATGAGGTAACCGGTACGAAGACGGTTATCTACGATGTCACGGTACCAGCCGGTACAACGACTGGCGACTATCCTGTTACGGGAACCGTCATAGCCACTGTCGGTGGAAGCACGATCGGACCATTTGATGTAACTGGTGCCAATCAGGTGACCGTTGCAGATGGCGGAGCAGCAGACACCCTATCAGGTGACCGAACCATCAGTCCGACGAGTGTGGATGCTGAGGATACCTTCAGGGTAACCGTTGTGGTATCCATCGACGGTACAGTCTATGGTCCGGTGCTGAACGAGAATG
>JAYEGI010000237.1:0-6601 GCA_034659035.1 Methanobacteriota archaeon | reverse complement strand
TGAGGTAACCGGTACGAAGACGGTTATCTACGATGTCACGGTACCAGCCGGTACAACGACTGGCGACTATCCTGTTACGGGAACCGTCATAGCCACTGTCGGTGGAAGCACGATCGGACCATTTGATCTAACTGGTGCCAATCAGGTGACTGTGACTGAGTGCGCATGCGACTTCTGCCTCGACCTTGAAGCCGGATTGAACTTTGTCTCAATCCCGAAGACGCTTGATGATCCAAAGAACGCAACAACTCTCTTCGGTGTGGACTACTATTCCGGTGAGTGTTGTCTCTACTATGATGCATCGGTAGGATCATTTGACCTCGATGCAGATGTAAAACCGTGTCGAGGTTTCTTGGTATACAAGACCACCGAAAAGAGGGTCTGCGTGGACTTCGATGATACTGCATCTCCACCATCTCAGCAACTCTATGAGGGCTGGAACACGATCGGTTATCCAAGGACGGTGGCACTATCAATTCCGGATTTCGCATCGGTCACAGGTCTTAAGGATGATGACGGCAATAAACTGTTTAGACTGATGGCTACGTACACCGGCACAGGATGGATAGATTACCCGGTAGGCAGTCTCACAGAGGCGACTCCCGGCGCAGGATACTGGATCTATATGAACCAGAACGTCGAGATGTCTGGAGGATTTGAATAAAGAAAGTGAGTAGAGAAAGGATTTATCCTTTCTTTATTTTTTATTTTTTATTTATCAATCATCAGGCGGTAATAATCATGAAGAAAATCAGAAGCAAAACAGCAAGATCGGTCACGATATCAATCATCTTTTCAACTCTTTTGGTACTATCCGGAATGGCAGCAATCGCGTCGGCGGATGAGAAGATTCCGACAACAAGTCTATTCTATGGAAATGCAGCGGTTGATGGCGAATATGTTGAATCCGGAACGATCACCGCTTATATCAATGGGGAATCCAGCGGGAGTTCTGAGATTGTGAGTGGTCACTACCACATAAGTGTTGAAGGCGGCACATCAGATGATGTCATAACCTTCGAAATAAACGGCCATACCGCAGATCAAACTGCCGCGCCGAAGAAAGGCTATAAACCGCGAGAACTCGATCTACTCATAGGCGATCAACCTGCAGAAGATCCGCCTGCTCAACCATCCACCGGTGATAACACGCCGAACGGAGGAACTTCCGGCGGATACCTACCGCCTGCAACAACGCCAACGGGGGAAGATGCGCAGCCAGTATCCGGAGAGATAGTAACGTCTGCCCCAACAGTGACACCAGCAGCAAATGCGACAAAGAAATTCGCCGAAAAGCCGGATGCTAAGGGATTGCTCCCAGGGTTCGAAGCGGTGTTTGCAATTGCCGGGTTGCTTGCAGTTGCATATCTGATTAGGAGGAGATGATGGATTATTGGATTTCGAAAATCTCAAGTTCACCAATCAAGCGTAAGATTTATATGGATAATAACACAGGAGGTAAATATACATGAACAGCAGTATGAAAATGGGATTGGTCAAGGTGACCCTTTTCTCGATCCTTATAGTGCTGTCTGGAATGACAGCAATCGCGTCGGCGGATAATGGTCACGAGGTAAGTATGTTCTATGGTAATATAACACTCAATGGTGCGGACGCTTCCCCCGGAACCGTCGTCAATGCTTACATCGATGGAAAACTACGCTGGGGTCGTGTGACCGATACCAGTGGAAAATATTTCATAGATATTATAGGCAATGGATCGGAGGATGACGGTAAGGCTATAACCTTTGAGGTATGCGGCGCTACAGCAGATCAGACTGCGGTATGGCATGCAAGCTATCGACCAGGACTGCTCGACCTCACCGCAGTGGACGATGAAGCCCCTGCGGTCACGAACGCGAACGCAAACCCCGCATCGATTGTTGCGGATGGGGCTGAGACGACCCTGAATGTGACGATCACCGATGGGTGCAGTTGCACAGTTGGTCATGTTACTGTAGATCTGTCCGCAATCGGCGGAGATACCGCGCAGGTGATGAATCGCGTCGGAGATACTGATGTGTATTCGGTGACTTTGCCAGCGGCTGAAGGTACTGCCGGGGAACACTGCTTGTATGTCAATGCAAGCGATGTATTCGGGAAATGTAATACAAGTGTTTGTATTGGGTTGGAGGTGACGACGACGGAATTGCCGAAGACTGGAGATATCGATGGAAGTGATGGCATCACCATGAATGATGTGATCTATCTTGCAAAGCATTTCTATGGTCCGGAGCTGTTCCCAGACTATGCGACGATATACGCAGATGGGGATATCGATTGTGATGGTGATCTCACCATGAATGATGTGATCTATCTTGCAAAGCATTTCTATGGTCCGGAGCTGTTCCCCGACTATGGGACATTATACCCATGCGAATGAATGATAAATTAAGGAGATGTAACACAATGGAATATAAGTATTCAGTTCGGGTGTATGCACTCGTATCGATGCTTCTTCTGGCATACATTATGCCAGCAGGAGCGATGACCATGTTTGTGGATGATACACACGGTAATTGCAGCACTTCTGTCGACATACCGATAAACGTGTCCGATGCATCAGATGTTGGTGCTATGGATATTGCACTGACGTATGACTCAGATATGCTCATTCCAACTGGAATTGTTAATACAGGAGGCTTGACAACAGGTGCGCTGGTGATGAATGACAATACCATAACACAGCCAGAGTATCCTGACTGGACTGATGCCACAATCAGTGGAGCAGACAATCAAACGGTCTGGGATTATGGTGCACTTGCCAATTACACTGGTACAAGTGGTGTTGTGAATATCAGCATCATCTGCAATGCCACTGATATTGGCTTCAATGGCGCAGGACCAGTTACTGTGGTCCAGTTCAGGGTTATTGGATCTGGTGGTACCAGCTCGTTGAATTTGAGTGTTACAGCGTATAATGTGAGCGCTCCGATACTAAATGCAACAGATCCTGACAAGATTGATAGTTATGATCTGATACCAGTGGCGTTGGTAAATGGCACATTCGAGGCTATGGCAGATGGGCTGCCACAGACCGGAGATATCGATGGAAGCGATGGCATCACCATGAATGATGTGATCCATCTTGCAAAGCATTTCTATGGTCCGGAGCTGTTCCCAGACTATGCGACGATATACGCAGATGGGGATATCGATTGTGATGGTGATCTCACCATGAATGATGTGATCTATCTTGCAAAGCATTTCTATGGTCCGGAGCTGTTCCCTGACTATGCGACATTATACCCGTGTACCTGAATATCACATAAAAGAGGTAATCTAAAATGAAGTTAAGCAAAATAATAGGATTTATTGCGATCCTATCAATGATAGTATGTGTGTCGGCGTCCGCAGTATTAGCGGCTGTTGATGTATCCATCGACAGTACAACTGTTGACTCACCTGGTAACACGGCAACGGTGAACATTACAGCACACAATGTGACTGAGCTTGGAATATTCGGCATAATGCTTGAATATGATACAAGCATTGTTAGTGTGACCGGCGTTCAAAATAGTCCTGATATCCCGGATGGCTTTGGTTTGAGCAACACAATCGATGATGGCTCGTTGAGTGTAGTTTCTTCAGGAATGACAATACCATCGTTGACCGGTGCAGAAGTTTTGCTTGTGACAGTAACGCTGGAAGCAGTTGGTGATGCTGGTGACGAATCTGACTTGAATATTACAACTTGTAAACTCCAGTACAACAATGGTACTGATATCGATGCAACCGATGTGGATGGTACGTTTGGAATCGCTGGAGGTGCTGTATCTGAACCAACGTGCACAGTATCCGTGACGAACACAACAATCACACCACCACAGACTACCGGTATAACCATGACCTTCTCCGAGAAGGTACAGTACACACTCAACATCGAAACCAGTGATGGTACGGTGGTTCGTGATTGGTCAGGCGACAGGAAAGCATCTCGTACGGTATCATGGAATGGTACATACACCGATGGCACGCAGGTTCCGGATGGTACTTACACAGTGAACCTGACTGTCACAAACGAAACCACAGAACTATCGGGTCAGAACAGAACTGAGACTATCGTTGTATCGTCTGGTGGCGACACCACCTCACCAGTCATCACCGATGTTGCATGCGACACGCCAACAACAAACTCGGTAAACATCACATGGACCACAGGTGAGGACAGTAATAGTCTTGTCAAGTATGGCACAGTGTCTGGCACTTACACGGTTACGATTGAGGTATCTGATATCGCCATGACAACATCGCACAGCATCATGCTGACCGGACTTGATGCAGATACGGACTACTACTTTGTGGTAAATAGCACGGATGCGAGTGACAATTCGGCTGAGAGTGGTGAACACAGTTTCAAGACTTCAGCACTCGAAGGACCCTCACAATCCAGAACCTATGTATCCATCGAGAGTGTAACTGTTAACTCATCTGGCAACACGGCAACGGTGAACATTACAGCACACAATGTGACTGAGCTTGGAATATTCGGCATAATGCTTGAATATGATACAAGCATTGTTAGTGTGACCGGCGTTCAAAATAGTCCTGATATCCCGGATGGCTTTGGTTTGAGCAACACAATCGATGATGGCTCGTTGAGTGTAGTTTCTTCAGGAATGACAATACCATCGTTGACCGGTGCAGAAGTTTTGCTTGTGACAGTAACGCTGGAAGCAGTTGGTGATGCTGGTGACGAATCTGACTTGAATATTACAACTTGTAAACTCCAGTACAACAATGGTACTGATATCGATGCAACCGATGTGGATGGTACGTTTGGAATCGCTGGAGGTGCTGTATCTGAACCAACGTGCACAGTATCCGTGACGAACACAACAATCACACCACCACAGACTACCGGCATAACCATGACCTTCTCCGAGAAGGTACAGTACACACTCAACATCGAAACCAGTGATGGTACGGTGGTTCGTGATTGGTCGGGCGACAGGAAGACATCCTACACAGTAGAATGGAATGGTACATACGAAATCGATGGTACGCAGATTCCGGATGGCACTTACACGGTGAACCTGACTGTCACAAACGAAACCACAGGACTATCGGGTCAGAACAGAACTGAGACGATTACAGTCGGAACTGGTGTGAGTAGTAGTGACACCACCCCACCGTCCACCTCAGGACACGATCCGGCATCAGGTGCTACTGGTGTCCCGATCAATACGAGTATCACGGTTCACGTTCTGGATGATGGCGTTGGAGTGAATATTAGCACGATCGTGATGACTGTGAACGGTACGGCCGTAACTCCGAATATCGTAAGCACAGCGGCTGATTGCATAATAGTCTACACTCCATCAGACGATTTCGGCTACGATCAATTGGTGAATGTAACCATCAATGCTTCCGATCTGAACGAGACGCCGAATGTCATGACGACAGATGCATATTCGTTCACAACGGAATCGGCTACTGTTGTGGATAACACACCACCATCTACCTCAGGACATGATCCAGCGCGAGATGCTGCTAGTGTCCCGGTCGATACGAACATCACAGTTCACGTTCTGGATGATGGCGATGGAGTGAATAATAGCACGATCGTGATGACCGTGAACGATACGATCGTAACTCCGGATATCACTGGAACAGCGGCTGATTACACAGTAGTCTACACTCCATCAGTAGCTTTTGACTACGAACAATTGGTGAATGTAACCATTGATGCTGCTGATTTGAACGAGACGCCGAATGTCATGACGACGGATGCGTATTCGTTCACAACGGAATCGGCTACTGTTGTGGATAACACACCACCATCTACCTCAGGATATAATCCAGCGCGAGATGCTGCTAGTGTCCCGGTCGATACGAACATCACAGTTCACGTTCTGGATGATGGCGCTGGAGTGAATAATAGCACGATCGTGATGACTGTGAACGGTACGACCGTAACTCCGGATATCACTGGAACAGCGGCTGATTACACAGTAGTCTACACTCCGCCAGCAGATTTCGACTACGAACAATTGGTGAATGTAACCATCAATGCTTCCGATCTGAACGAGACGCCGAATGTGATGACGACAGATGCATATTCGTTCACAACGGAATCGGCTACTGTTGTGGATAACACACCACCATCTACCTCAGGACATGATCCAGCGCGAGATGCTGCTAGTGTCCCGGTCAATACGAACATCACAGTTCACGTTCTGGATGATGGCGCTGGAGTGGATAATAGCACGATCGTGATGACGGTGAACGGTGCGGACGTATATCTGGACATCACTGGAACAGCGGATGATTACACAGTAGTCTACACTCCACCAGACGATTTCGGCTACAATCAATTGGTGAATGTAACCATCAATGCCTCCGATCTGAATGCGACACCGAATGTGATGACTACGGATGGATATTCGTTCACAACAGGATCGGCACCTGCAACATCTGCCCCCACCATCACATCCAGCACCCCAACCTCACCAGCTAACATAGCTTGGGCAACTCGGGAATTCAGTATCGAGATTGATCAAACTGTCAACGTGACATGGCTGATCAATGGATCAGAGGTTCAGACGAATGAAAGCGTGACTGCTGCTTTGTACACAAACACGAGTGCTGAAGTTGGATG
>JAYEGI010000236.1:0-2003 GCA_034659035.1 Methanobacteriota archaeon | reverse complement strand
GGCATAATAAGTAGGTCACGCGGGGTTCGGATGTTCCGCAAGGGCAAACCGAACCCCAATGACTGCCCGAAGGCATAATCAAGTTGCGCCTTATGCTTACTTAAGGTTTTGGTTGTGCCTCTGGGGAAAGATAGAACACAAACCACAGGAGGAAAACGACATGAAAGAAAGAACTAAACCGAAAGGAGTCGGAATGGCAGCAACAGTGCTGCTTGCCACGCTGCTCATAGCAGCGGTAATTGCGCCAGCTATGGGTGCAACAATTCCCACAAGCGAGTCGGTAATAATTACCGCCCCCATAAGTCCGATGCAAAGTGATGGCATCTACTCCATCCCACCTGGCTCGGTCATCGACCATTCAGCTGATGGTACGACAACGGTTTATGCGCCAAATGGAACGTGCATATTGACTGCGCAGGATTCAAAAGCAGATATGATCGGGACGCCATCCGGAAAATCATTACCGGCAACACATCTTCACCAGGTACCATCCGGATCTCGTATTTGCACGGTTGGAGATGGTGTGACGAAGGTCTATATGAATGAAACCTGCATACTGACAGTTGTAAATCAGGATCAGGAGGTGAACACGATACCGGACGTTGATGGATGGATAGAATCCTCGTATGACTGGAGTGTTGATGAGCTCTGGGAGTTTAATGCGTACTGGCACGTGCCTTCATCTCCACCATCACCGGAAAGTGGTACGATAGATTTCCTGTTTAATGCCATAGAGCCATCAACTGCCGATGCAATAGTACAACCCGTGTTAGAATGGAATCAAGGAGGAAGTGGTAGATGGACTGGTAGTGCATGGACTGGTAGTGGTGGAGATTATTATCACAGCGACCCAATCGATGTAAGCGTGGGTGATAAGATCAAAGGGATACTGGCATGGGACGATGACTATAACAGCTGGCTTGTAGACGTCCATGACATGACCACTGGTGAGAAAACATTTATCCATTCGCATAATGTCGGTGATACAAGCCTTGCAGTCTTTACAGCCTTAGAAGGATATGGCGTCGAAGATGATACCGATGTTCCAGGAGATACGACGTTCTATGACATGTCTTTCAGAGATTCTGACTTCAACACGGTGGACATAGAATGGGAGAAGCATATTATGAGTGGTGTCCCTCTAACGGGACTTGAAGTTGAGAGCTCTTCAGATGAGTGGGTGAAGCTGCATACTGCAAATTAGAGTGTGCCTTCTCCTTTTTATTTTTTGAAATAGAACGTAAAGATAGGAGATAAAATGAAAACAAGATCTTTAATTGGGATAATACTTCTGATAGTTATGATAGCATCATCTGTGATATTGGTGTACCATCATCCAAACACAGAGAATAACTCAAGAGAGGCGCCTACAGCAATACCGGGGAAAGCGCTCTTGGGAGCGCCGAAATTCGTGCATCCCGATATGGTTGAGTTAAGTGTGGGTGAGACAAAGGAATTTAATATCACAGCGGAAACCAAAAAGAACGGTCCAGGTGAGGTTACTTACAGCTTCTCCCGGGTGAAACGTGTTTACTCTGATGAAGAGATTTCGATGCCAGATGGGTTAAAGGTCAGCATAGAGCCATCGACATTTATGGCGTATCCGAATGAGACCTACAACTCTATAGTTACAGTAAATACGAGTCAGGATATTCTACAAGGTAAATATATACTATACCTTCACACAGTCTTCGAAAATGTCATGCAAGGCTGGGGGTATATGACAGTTAACGTGGTTTAGGGCAGAATAAGGAGGAAACGATATGATAAATACAATATTTATATTTGCAGTTGCAGATGTTCTGTTCGGAGTTGCTTTGATGGACATTGTGGACAAGCCATTCATTAAGGGCATAGGAGCTATTGTTGCATTGACAGGAATCATATATCTACTGTGGTACGTATTAAATGAAGTGAGAGAAATTATGCCATTTTGGTGAATCTTTGAGGGATAATATTCAATCACTAAGAAGTGTGACCAACATGCTTAAAAAACTGGTAGC
>JAYEGI010000235.1:0-2017 GCA_034659035.1 Methanobacteriota archaeon | reverse complement strand
ATATCTTTTTTGCACCTATACGCATGTATTGTCCAATTACCCATCTTGACTGCCTTTATTATAGCGCTGAACTGATACGTCTTATCTTTTGAAAGATTTGTTGGAAACCACTTAGCATCGATAGTATCGAGATATGTTGTGTTGCCCCATGTCCGGGGCCCTGTACCCTCGACATCCACAAGTTCAAATCCATCCGGGATACTAAGGTAGGTCAAAAGAATCTCGATATCCCTATCTGGAATTATGGAATAAGCAATTCGAGCAGTCTGGTTGAGCGCGGGAGCATTTGAGATGGATAGATTGCGATAACTGACATACTTCCAGTTCGCGATCATAGGGGGTGCGGGCACTGGTGTAGAAGGGGGTGCCACTTCTGGTGCAGTCGTCGGCGGAGACGCATCTGGCGTTCCGATCTCTGATATCTCCTGCACGCATCCTAACAGCACCGAAGCGATCAGCACTGCGGACAGGATCAATATTGTAGTTCTGTTAGTCATGTTGTTCATCTTCCATTTTCTGTAATGTTTAGCCACACACATTGATCATATTTAACTACTTCTATTGCATCAACACCCCCGCCCGGTTGCGTCGGTGACGATATCACCTGTGCTTGCGGGTCTGATGCATCCACCTGAACCGTATACTCGTCACTCTCGCCAGTATTCGTGGCAACATCATCGATCTTGAATTTGATCATGTTCTGCGTCCCGGAATCCTGATTAAACGGGACAGAACCAGCAGTTATCGTCTGGTAGGACGTGGTGCCGTCGCTTCCTGTGCAGCTCGCAGATCGCCAGCTGCTCCACGATGAGCCACCGTCTGTTGAGTACTTGTAGCATGCTGACCCGACATCCAGGCATGATGTGACTCGATCGTGCGGTCAGGTGTCTGGTCTGTTCACGACCCATCCCCAGCCGCCGCCTGCAGGATCATGAGAGTATCGAGCGAGGTGATGCGTCCGTCGCCGCTGACATCCAGGCGCGGGTCGTATTCGCGGCTGCCCGCTGCGATAGCAAGCGCGATTACGGCATCTGTCGTGCTGGCTTTGCTCCCTATCTTCACCGCGTAGTGATCAGCACCGCCCCAGTTTCCGGCATTGTCCTTCGCTCTGAGATGGAAGTACCAGATGCCGTCTGCTACATCTGTGTATGATCTGGAGTTTCCGGCGGGTTCGCACGTTGTATCCAACGTTGTGGTGGCTGATTGGTCGAAGGTGTAGCTATAACAGTCGATTCCGGAAGTGTCGGATGGAGTTGTCCATGCAAATGATGGATCGTTGCTGGAGTACCATTCGCCCCCGTCCGGATGCGTTGAGGAGGAGATTGCAGGCGCTGGCGGGTATGCTGCATCTATTTTTACTGTATACTCGTCACTCTCTCCTGTATTCCCCACAGCATCATTGATCTTGAATTCAACCTTATTCTGCGTCTCGGAATCCTGATTAAACGGTACGGCACTCGCGGTTATCGTCTGGTATGACGTGTTGCCATCGCTTCCGGTGCAGCTTGTAGAGAGCTAATCGTTCCACGATGAACCTCTGTCTGTAGAGTGTTTATAACAAGCGGTTGAGATGTTGACAAGGTAAAAGGCAGATGTGCACCGTTTCATACTATGTGCTCACCGAACAATAAAGTAGCAAGAGTACATGCTCGAGTCAATGGCACTACCTTAAGAAAATAATCCAAATAGAAGCAATAAAGTAAATGTGATTGGTATCGTATTATGCCAACATAAAGATTCGTAAGTTATTATGAATCCGCAAATGAGGTACCAACCATGTTTAATTCCATCCACAAACAGATTTTCCGCCAGATAGAGGCAATAAGGAGGCGTTTTGTACAAACTGCTGGACTACCCTTCAACAATATCCTTTTGACTGAAACCATCCTTGATATTATGGGTGAAGAAGTAGACGCATATCGAGATCGTATATTTTCTCCTCTAATCACTCTATCTGCCTTTTTGTCTCAAGTACTTAGTTCAGATCAGTCCTGCAATAATGCGGTAGCGAAGGTGA
>JAYEGI010000234.1:0-8993 GCA_034659035.1 Methanobacteriota archaeon | reverse complement strand
CTGGTGTGTGGTGAGTCTACTCAGTTTTTGCATGGTCCGGACAATTGATGAGCGACCATTTAGTATGCAGATAGTGATATATTGATTTAGTGATGGTTGACTGTCACGGGAGATACCAGAGAGCCAAGTTTTTACCATCTCTTTCCCCACACGATGCATTTGACACCGCGCAGGAAGGGGCACAGAATAATCAAATAAGATTACACAATTCGTGTAATTTGGTAACTACTCAGGTACCTAAAACCACTATTCAGGGGACTTCACTATGCCGGAACTATCCAGGACATGGAGCATACTGCAACCAACAGGGGATTTAACCGCAGAGTACGCAGAGAGGCGCAGAGGGGAAATAAACAGTTAAGTGCTTCTAGCGTTCCTCTGCGCCCTCCGCGGTTATTTTTCTTGCCAGAAAATACAGGATCGCAATCGGGAGACCAATCAACATACCTGAGTAGTTACGTAATTTGTATTATTCGTGTTTTATCCACAGGGATTCCTGTAAAAACGAAATGAACTGCGAATGCAAACATTTGGACGAATGCCACGAATCTGAATAGGGTTGTTACGATATGTTCTCAGCTTATCGGACAATAGGGTTAATTACAGCTACCGATGCGTAAAATACGCGACAACTCGACCAGTATCAACGCTATCGATTCGTACGAATCCGAACCGTTCGAATTGAATGACATTCCCCCGTTCATCGACGATTCCAGTCTCGCCAACGCCCTCATACGTCCGGTCAGGCGCACGCACCACCACGGACACGTGTTCATCCGGCACCCATTGGATGATCTGGTATCGCGGCTTTTCGCAGGTCGTGCACCACGCCTCGTGAGTGCCGCCGATGCATCTTGCCACCAGCGGTTCGGTGCTCACGATTTCAATATCGTACAGATTCTTGAGCCGTAGTTTATCGCCTGCTTCGAGACCCTCGATGTCTGTTCTGCAAACAGATAAAGTGGAACCGGCAGGAATTTTTCGAAGATCATCTCGCTCGGGATGATATTTCGGCGTTGCGATCACATCAGGAGCGCCTAAAACCTCCATCTTCACAGGTTCCCAGACAAAGAAATACCGGTTCGCTGCCGGATCAACGATCTTGCGGTTGAGGGCATAGAGATTGTCGAGACTTAAACTGATATCGGTCTCAGCGATGCCGAGATCGATCATGAACTTTCGGATTGCAACTGCCGTGATACCACGTCTTCTAAGCGCCCGGAGTGTCGGAACGCGCGGATCGTCCCATCCCGTATATGTCCCGTCTGAAATTGCTGCTGAAATTGCGCTCGTGCTGAACCTTCCAAATTCGTGGATCTTCATCCTGCCCCAGTGCATGGTCTTCGGGTACTGCCATCCCAGATATCCATAGACGTAACGCTGCCTCTGCTCGCTATCCATCAGGTCCTTGCCGCGTATAATATGGGTTATCCCTAGAACGTGATCCTCGATTGCGGATTCAAAGTCGAGCAGTGGCCATACCCTGAACCGATCACCGATCCCGGCGCGCGGGTGTGCGGTATCGACGATCCGAAACGCTGCCCAGTCGCGCATTGCCGGATCCTTGTGATTGATATCAGTCTTGATGCGCAGCACCGCTCCGCCCTCAGGGTATCCGCCATCAAGCATCTGCTCCCAGTGTTTAAGATTCAGATCTACGTCAGCATCCCGGTGGGGGCATGGCTCGCAAGCATCCTTGTACCGCTTGAATTCGTCCCTCGGACAGGTGCAGACGTAAGCTTTTCCCATGAGAATCAGTTTCCTTGCGTATTTGTAATACTCCAAAAGGTGATCACTTGCGTATACCACCCGGTCAGGAACCGTACCAAGATACTCGCAATCATCGAGGTACCATGTATACGCGTCGAGCATCGGCGCCTTTGTCTTCGGGTCGGTGTCATCGAACCTGATTATAAACTCGCCGTGATACCTGCGCGCATACTCTGAGTTCACAACGATTCCGCGTACACTCCCGATGGTGGCAGGACCATTCGGGTTCGGCGCAAACCGGAGCACGGCCCTGCCGCCATCGATCTCGAGATCAGGAAGGCCAGTGCTTGGCTGCTTGCGTTCGTGGATCTCATCGATGAGATCGGGCGCGATTTCCCCAAGTCTCTGCTCCCATGACTTGGAATCGCCCGTTAATCCGGATAAAACTGCACCTACGAGAGATGCTACCTCTTTCGCATCCTTTCGCAGATCAGGATGCGCTCCAAGAACCTTGCCAAGCACCGCGCCTGCTTGTGGGGTTTTTCCATACTTCACGGCATTCTGGAGCGCGTATTTCTCTATCAGTCCTCTCGTCTCATCAATTTCCATAAAATAGCCCGACTCGGATTCGAACCGAGGTGCTGGGATCCAGAGTCCCAGATGATTGACCGCTACATCATCGGGCTGCGATTCCATATAAGGGGGGCGGTGATATAAATTCTTTGGTTCGCTCGTGGCTGCAAAGTTATATTATACAGTAAGCGCAATTTGGAACTCTAAAATTTCAGAGAATCGTTTTAGCGGACGGTGTTATTCGTACGGAATGATTTTGTGCCTGCGGCGCTGCTCACTACGCTCACAGTCACGAATGACACGTTTGAACAATCTCATGAATATGTGGGAAAATCGCTGCCATATTCGTGTAATTTGTGCCATTTGTGCCGTTTGTGTCATTCGTTCCAGTAGTGTTTAAGACCTGCACACACGTTTGCCGCATCGAAAGTTTAATAATCCCAAAACAAAGTTTGGAAAGACGGATGAATCATTCAGGAGAGCTGCCGCATGACCACAATGGACGCACTCGACAAAACACTGTCAGACCTGCATAACAAGACCGCAATCGAGGTAAGCGCGATAGTGAGTCGAAATGGAGTACTGATCACAGCGAATGCGCCAACTGATGCAAAAACATTCGCGGCCATGGCAGCAACGATGCTTGGAGCCGCGGAGATCACAGCAGAGGGATTGGACCAGGGGGTGCCTGACCGTATGATCGTGGAGTCGCGCCACGGGCGTCTGATTGTGATGGGCGCGGGCAAGAAGATGTTGCTTGCAGTGATGACCGAACCAGACACGAATCTTGGCATGGTGCTGGCAGAACTCGAAAACACCGTCGAAGAGATCGTTGCCATCGTCGAGTCTTCTCAACGATCCGGATAAGTGTTGGATCACTCGATCCAGATAACATCAACCTCGTCGCCTTCATCAAGTCCTTCTAATGATTCTCTGATTACAACAAAGCCGTTTGACCCTGTTACCGAACTGAGGATGCCTGCTCCGGACGTCATGACCGGATGCGCCACACCGTCTGTTACCCGCACCCTTGTGTAGGTAAGATATCCAATCTTCGATGCGATCTTTGCACCGAGACGTACGCGCATCAGTCGATCGGGCATCAATGGCATTCGCGCCAGTTCGCAGATAGCAGGACGCCCGAATTCGAATAGAGCGATCAGACATGCAACCGGGTATCCGGGAAGTGATAGTACCGGTATCGTCCCAGTCTCGTTCACAGTTTTGCCGGTCGTGTCGATCATGCCGAGCGCGGCAGGCTTTCCCGGGCTCAGACCGACGCCGTGCACTAGCAGGCTCCCGAGTGATTCGATCGCACCCGGTACGTAATCCCGCGCCCCGACCGAGGTGCCGCCGCAGAGGATGATTGCATCGCAGTCTGCGGACGCACGAATCGCCTTCTCGATCAGATCAGGATCGTCGATGACGATATCTTTGTAAACCGGAATCCCGCCCCATTTTTCGACGTAAAGACCGACCATAATCCCGTTCGTCTCCCGGATCTTGTTAGTCTCGCTTTCCGGTTCGCTCTGCATCGGGACGAGTTCCGATCCGGTTGGGATGATTGCGACCCTCGGGTGGGCATAGACCTGTACGTGAGATATGCCGATCATGCCAAGCATTGCGATGTCACACCCGCGGAGGTGATGCCCGCTTCCGAAGATAGTATCGCCATGGCAGACATCTTCCCCGACCATGCTGACGTGCTTGTTCGGGTGTACGGCAGAACGGATCTCGACCATCCCACCACTCTCTGACGGTATGGTGTCCTCGATCATGACCACCGCGTCCACCTCATCAGGCACTGGTGATCCCGTGTGCACGCGGACGCAATCGGTGCCCTCCCGAAGCAGCACAGGATTTGCTGGCGATGCGCCGGTCGTCTCTTCCGCACGAACAGCGTACCCATCCATCGCGGCACGCCTGTGATCCGGGACATCGATCGCTGATATGATATTCTCTGCAAGGACTCTGCCCGCAGCGTCTTTTATTGGGATACGTTCTCGCCGCTTTATTGGGGTGATGTGTTCGAGGAGTGTCTTCTTTGCAAGATCAACACGGGTTCGCTTCTTAAAGACCATGATGATAAACCAGTTCAATTGTAGAAAAACTTAACCGCAGAGGCGGTGATCTGCATTAATGGAGTTTAGCGAATGGGAGCCACTCTACACAGAAATCCTCGCAGACTTCGGCTTTAACCGATCCGAGGACGTTGCAAGCGCACACATCCTCGCAGACCTGCTGCATGGAAAAGCTGGCACGCTTGCGGATCTTCGCGGCATCATATCAGGAAGAGACGTTGCGGTCTGCGGGAATGCGCCATCTCTTGCATCAGAGATCGAGCAGGTCATGCCTGATCAGATTGTCATCGCTGCAGATGGCGCAACGACTGTCCTGATGGCGAACCGGATGATTCCGGATGTGATCGTGACCGATCTGGACGGAACGATCGAGGATATCATCACTGCAAGCAAAAAAGGGTCTTTCATGGTGGTTCATGCGCACGGCGACAACATTCCCGCGGTCCGGTCGGTTGTGCCACTGCTCGGAGGGCGGGTGCTTGGCACGACGCAGTCAGAGCCGTTTGACGATATCCACAACTTTGGCGGATTCTCCGACGGGGATCGGTGCGTATTCCTGGCAATTGCTTCTGGAGCTGCAAGTGTAATGCTCTTCGGATTCGATTACGACGATCCGGATGTAGATGATGTTAAAAAGAAAAAACTGGGATGGGCAAAGCGTCTGATCGAGGAGTGCTTATGAGCGCGAGTATCAGTAGTATCAGTATAAACTGGGCAGGACAGGTAGGAATATGGGTATGAAGATTACGGGGCATCCGGTATCGAAAGGAGTGGCGTCCGGCGAGATTCTTATCTCTGATACGCCGATATCATTTCTTGGTGGAATCAATCCGAATACCGGAGAGATCATCGAGAAGAACCATCCGAAGAAGGGTGTTTCGATTGCAGACCGTGTTTTCCTCTTTCCCCACGGAAAGGGATCGACTGTAGGGTCGTACATAATCTACAGTCTCAAGAAGAACGGTGTAGCTCCGTGCGCCATGATCAACCTCTCATCCGAGACGATCGTTGCTGTCGGCGCGATCATATCCGATATTCCGCTTGTGGACCGTCTCAAGGAGGATCCGTTCACGGTCTTTCATGACGGCGATCTTGTGGAAGTGGACGGAGCTGTGGGTTCTGTGACCCGAAAGTGAGCACGCAATATAAGGCAGCATCCCGGCTGACGACATAGGTATTTATATCATGACATGGAAACACAGAAATAACCGATTGCCTGTGTTTAATTCGCATCGGAGGGAAGACTATCACGTACCTCAAGACTCACATATCCGGTGAAACTCTACTGGTCGCAGTATGTGATCAAGAGTTGATCGGGCAGACATTCAGCGACGGTACGCTGACGCTGGAGGTTTCTGAGTTCTTCTACAAAGGTGAGATAGTGCCCCTGCCTGATGTCAGAGATGCGCTTGAAGATGCAGGAATCGTAAATATTGTTGGCAAGCGGTCTATCGCGCATGCACTCGAACATGGTTTTATAGCAGAAGATAATATCATTGTAATCGATGGCATGCCACATGCACAGGCGGTGACGATACCGGCTTTGCCACAGGCACCTTAGACATTATATATGAGACAGGACGTGTTTGATATAGGACAAGACGACGAAACTACCGAAACAGCATCCGATGTAACGATTCCAAGCGAAAATATTGCCATCCGGGATGAAATTGGGTTAGTAGATATAGTTATAGCGAAACATAAGCAATTTCTCGAGACCTACAAGAATGAGTTCGTAGATATTGATTCCCACGTATCGAAACTCAGAGAATCGTCCAGCGAGGAGAAGAGGGAGCGGGATGATATAAACGAAAGCGTTGCCGAACTAAAAGAGAAACGGCAACTGCTATATCGCCAGATAAAGCAATCCAGGATCGAGATGTTCGATCTGATCAACATTAACCGAGATGTGCGGAAGAACGAGCAGGAGATGGCACAGCTGCAGAAGGAGATCGAAGCACTGGACTGGAGACTTCAGACGACGGTTATGGGGATCCAGAAGGAGCGCGAGATCGTTGAAAAGATCAAAAAACTCTCTGCACAGATCGAAGAGGTGGATGATGTGGAACCTTCTGACGAAACCGGCAAACAGATCGAAGAGTTGGCCACAGGGATAAAAAAGATGACAGAAGATGCTGATGGATGTCACAATGAACTTGTTGGCATCGCGGATAAGTCCCAGGAGCATCATGGATCGTTTGTTGAATATGCTGAACAATTGAAAGGGACCCGTGGACGCCATATCTGGCTGCAAAGCCGGATCAAGAGCCACGAGAGTGCAGTTAGCTACTGGGAAGGTAAACAGGGAGAGCTGCAGGCAGAGATTGCGGCAGGAGGTGATGATGATGACTGAGGCGTCCGGTGAACTTAAAAATATGACTGAAAAGGAGTTAAAAAGTAATATCGAAGGTCTTAAGCGCCAACTAAATACTTTAAATACCGAAATAAGGAAATCCATCAGTGAAATTAAATTGCACCGGGGAACGGTAACCAAACTGCGAGAAAAACGCGATGAACTGAATACATACGTAAAAGAGTGTGTAAAAAAGGCGCATGTTTGCAGAAAGGATAGAGATGAGGTGAATCAGAAGATTGTCGATCTGAAAAAACTCAGAAAGGACGCACAGGATCAGATAAACCAGAAGTGGGAACAATTGAACCAGGTGAAGGGCAATCGCGACAAAGCCAATGCAATAGCAAGAATGCGCACTACAAGTCTCGAAAAAGCTTATGCGCATGAATTGTACGTGTTCACTCACGCAGATATCCCGCTGAAACATGAAATAGGTGCTTATGAGCGGTTAAAAGACCTCGGCAAGCGGCTGAACGCGAGCAGGGACGCGGACAAGATACATACGGAACTCATTCCGATGTACAAGCAGGTAAAAGAACTGCGCAATTCCGCCGATGAGATCCACCAATCCATCCAGAGCCTTGCAGATGAATCGCAGCAACACCACGACGAGCTGCTTAGCATATATGCGGAGCTGGATACTGTTCGCAAGGAGGCGAATCAGTACCATGCGCGGCTGAAGGATGAGTACCACATCATCGACCCCATAAGCAAATCGATCGATGCGCATAAGGCATCGGTTCCACGCCTGCGAGAGGAACTCTCCGCGCACATCGACGCGCTGAAGGACCGGAAGAAGACAGATGGTGCGGAAGAGTGCAAGGTTGCAGTGGAAAAATTAAAGACGACGGGTCGCATGAGCCTTGAAGACCTTCGAGTGCTGATGGACAACGACGCTATCTCGTTTGATTAATCTATGCAGTGCATTGCGATCGATGTTGGTGCGGGAACGCAGGATATACTGGTCTACGATGACGAAAAGAGCATTGAACAGTGTTTTAAGATGGTTCTCCCGTCCCGGACAGTTATCGTGGCAGAACGCATCAGGGCTGCAACAGATCAACGCAAAGATGTCTTCCTGGATGGATTTACGATGGGCGGAGGTCCGTGCGTTCGCGCAATAAAAGATCATCTGAAGTCGGGGCTGCAAGTTTACGCAACAATTACTGCCGCAAAAACGATTTACGACGATCTTGACCGGGTGCGCAGTCTGGGCGTGGCGGTCATGCCAGACGGTTCAGAGGCAGATTCCAGCGCGATCCGCATCGAGACAAGGGATATTGACATACCTGCGATCCGCGGGATGCTTGGACTGTTCGAGATGGATCTGCCAGAGACGTTTGCGGTTGCTGTGCAGGATCACGGCGAGAGCACAGAAAGCAACAGGGTCTTCAGGTTTGAACATCTCAAACGGCTGATACGTGCCGGCGGCGACCTACAGTCGTTTGTATATCCCAGAGATAGGATTCCTAAATATCTCACGCGTATGCATGCTGTTGCAGAGACGCTTGCAGATTTTAAGCTGGTCCTGATGGATACAGGACCCGCAGCAATATTTGGCGCTGTACCAGACACTGTATCAGTATCCGGCGCAAACGATCTGCCTGAACCAAAGATCGTGCTCAATATCGGAAACGGGCACACACTCTGTGCAATACTCATGAATGAGCGCGTAACAGGCGTATTCGAGCACCATACGAGACAGCTGGACACAGGGACGCTTGACACATACATCGATAAACTTGCAGATGGGACGCTGACGTTTGAGGAGATCTTCGAGAGTGGTGGACATGGCTGCTACATCGAGGAGATTCCTGACACCATGCCACAGGTGATCGTTACGGGACCTAACCGGTATATCGCAGAACATAGCAGGCATGACGTCACGTTTGCGGCACCGCACGGTGATATGATGCTGACCGGATGTTTCGGGCTGATCAAAGGGGTTATTATCTATGAAAGGTGATCGTTGATGGTGGATCATGGGAACCGCACACTATACGATCACAAATGCACAGTATGCGGCACATGGATGGAGACGACTGTCAAAAAAAGCAAGAAAAGGGCAAATATCATTATGTACTTCTGTCCTGAGTGCGGATTTTCGTATAGTGTACAGGAGTGACTTCGGGCACGCTATCTTTTATTTTGGTATATACACTATAACTCACGCTCCCACTCCACACCATATTTATCACCAACCTAACCCTGTATTCAACTGTTGTACCTCGATATCCCCTCACCCGAAATATGCCTCATCACATTTCTCCTCTGCA
>JAYEGI010000233.1:0-9022 GCA_034659035.1 Methanobacteriota archaeon | reverse complement strand
TTGGAATCGAGCAAATCGCCCGGTGAATTGGTTTGCGCTCTTCAATCTATTTTGGGTGCAGAGGTGACTGTGGAAGCAGTCTGTTGATGCCGGAAAAAAATCCAAGCCATTCTTGACGCCATGGCAAAATGACATAACGAATAGATTTTGCAGCGATTGTGGCTATGAATTTGAGACACGAAATAATTAGTATGCTTAAAGCAGTGAATATGTGGCTTAGGCAATCTCATTTATGCCATTCGATCCCTGATAGGTGTTTTGCCTATAATAATCGATGTCTTCCGATATGTGCACGTTGTACGGTATTCTTATTGGAGGGGTGGTATCTTTATTTATTTTTAGTATTTTTAATATATATTTAAGTTATCAAATAAGTGTCATTTTAGTGATACCAATGATACTTGATGGGGGACTGCAGTACTTAGATTGCAAACCCAGTACAAATAATCGTAGATTTGTTACTGGATTCTTATTTGGCGTAGGCACTATAATATTTAGCCGAAACATTACTCATTTTATGTTGTACAAGTTTATTTAAGCACCCTTGGTTAGTAGCAACCTCTTCGAAATATTCACGTTCGGGTATCCAAACAAACTTATCACACAATCTTAAAAGAGCAATTTTACCTTCTCGTTTGCTTTTTATTTCTAACGCCATCTACCCCCATAACCCGCGTCACCCCCTTCCAACCGAATCTTTTTAACCACCCGCCTTCAAGCCAACCCACAATTCAACCAAACCCGGTATATATGAAACCAAACAACAACAAACTCGATGTGAAGAGGTTCGCACTATACGCAAACGCGTACCTGATCGATGAAACAGTACTCATAGACACGGGTATCGACCCCCGGGAGATCGCTGGATATGATCTTGAACTGATCATACTCACGCACTGCCACTTCGATCATACCTACGCGGCATCAGAGATCGCGCGGATGACCGATGCCAAAATCGCAATCCATGAAGCAGATGCGAAACTGCTCGATGACGACTATGCGACCGCGTCAGTACTCTTTGGCAAGCGCGCGCCAGAGATAAGTCCCGATATACTGCTCTATGGCGGAGAGATCTTTGAATCGGATAATTTCATGCTGGAGGTGATCCATACGCCAGGCCATACGCCAGGTGGCATCTGTTTATACGAATCAGAGACCGGAAGCCTCTTCTCAGGGGATACTATATTCCCGGAAGGCGGGATCGGGAGGTGCGATCTCGGAGGCGATCTCTCCGATCTTGTCCGTTCGATAGAACTGCTCACAACTCTCGATCCGGAAGTGCTGTATCCAGGACATCTCGAGGTTACCGACACGGATGTATCTTCGCAGATCGGATCGTCACTGGCACATGCACGAGAACTCATATCATAACGAATCACTTTCTTTATATTATATGCACAAACTTTATAAGTGAACAGAGCCGACTTATATTAAGGTGAATATTATGAAAGAACTGTCGATACAGGTAATGGGCGAACACGAACATGAAATTGCAGAACTGCTGCAGGGTCTTGGACTGCCAAAGATCGTATCGAGAACCATCGCATGCCTCTCCAGCACAAATGAGATGACATCCAGAGATCTCGAAGCCGCGGCCAGCATCAGACAGCCAGAGGTCAGCGCGGCCATGCGCGTGCTGCATGCGAACAAATGGATCTCAGAGCGGGAAGAGAAGAAGAAGACCGGTAAAGGTAGACCTGTCAAGGTGTATAAGCTCGGCGTTCCGCTCCACCAGATCGTGGAACTGCTCGAAAAGGATAAGATGGCATCCAACAAAGAGACAATGAACGACATCCAGCGATTACGAGAACTCGCGTAGCGGGACCGTAGGGTAGCTTGGTCCATCCTGCCAGGTCGGGGATCTGGCGACCGGCGTTCAAATCGCCGCGGTCCCATCTCGTGGGGAGTGGTTAGGGTATTATATGTTACGAGCACTAGCGGTCACGCATCAGGCCCAACCGATCCACCGCGCTTGTATCATTATCACCAATCACTACAGCCGCATATACACCCCACCATCTCGCAGACACTCCTTCACATCAGCGACCGTGTCTCGCCGAAGTAAAAGATGCTCGCAGCCAGTGCCGCAGGAGCATCCGTATCCCGCAAGACTTCGAGACTGTGTGCAGGGAGGGGTTAATTAAAGCCGCCTGCGAGATTCTTAAAGGAGTGATACCTGCCATGAAACAACTGACACATGCCGCCTCTGGGATACTGCTCGCATCGCTTGCACTGCATTATACATCGCAAAACGCCACACCACATAGCACGCTCTGCGTCCTCTTCTGGACAGTGACGTGGTCGATCATAAGCGACTTCGATGTCCATGTACCAACACTTGAGCACCGTGGGATAACACATACACTCGCATTTGCACTCTTTTCGGGCGCGCTCGTGCTTGCACTTGGAAAATCCCCATCCACACCGTTTTACGCTTCACTCGCTTCACTCTCTGTACTCCTGCATCTGGTGCTCGATTCACTGACCCCAAATGGCGTACCGCTCTGGATGCCATTTAGTAGAAAGCGGGTGAGATTCCCGGTAATCGGCGGGAAGATCAGGTCAGATAATCGGGCTTTCAACCTGCTCATTCAGGCAATCGCAATCGGAGCAGCGATGATGATTATCGTCCCCTGATTACCACGTGATTATCCGGCGATCGCCTCCCGATCATGCTAGAGGTCTTGTTTTGCAGATATCTGACTCGATATCCCTGATCTCAGATACGAACCGATCTGCAACCCCCATTCCAATCTCAATCCATGAGTCCGGATCGATCCCGAGTTCGGATAGCCCGACCGCATTCGCTTCCGCGGGCGTTCCCCTACTGGTCAGGTTGATGCCGCAGTGAATCTTCTCTGACGTGATTCCTGCTGTTGCGATGCTCACAGTCAACTTACCGCCGTCCACAAAGAGATCATCCCCGCTACGCTCTGTGATGATGCCGAGGTTTCTCAAGACATCCTGGACGCAGACGATCAGGATCCGCTGGAGATAGTATGCGTTCCGCATGTTTGCAGGCGAGTCGAACCGCTCAACGATGAGATGGATCAGCAAGTCCCCCCTTATCGCTTTTCCGTCCTTCTCATCCTCGATGTCTTTTACATGCACCACATCCATCGCGCCACGGAATACGATGACCGAATCGCCGCGCACGTCCAGATGTTCGTAAGCCCACAACGGATCGATCTGCGAGCCGTCATACATCATCTGGCGGTCTATGGCAACGGATTTCATCGAACATATGAGGCCAATCGGACGTATCTGACACATACGGCATACATCATCCGGCAAGATTAATATGGCTTGGGTTCATTTTAATAAGAGGAGTGGCGTATATGCGTATACGATAATCAACCATGAATTTGGTGGAAACGAGATAGGAGGCGCATCATAATGGGATTCATATCAGAAATGTACGTTAAATTTTTGGACAGTTGGGATGAGTTTAATGAGTGGTGCGGCGGCGGTTCAAGGGGATTGCTTGCTGTGGCTGCGCTGGCACTGCTTATCATTGCTCTGCTGGCGGTAGCACTCGTTCCGGGATTGGTACCAACCAATGAAGGTGGGGGTGTTGTTGCAGATGAAACTCCAACCAAAGTCCCTGAGGCAAAACCCGCTGCCACGCCAACCGTTGCACCCACAGTCATGTCAACGCCTATTATAGAACCGGCTCCGTTAGAGACTCCAGAGCATCTACCAGAGCTGCACAAAATCGTAATCAACCCATACGCCACGCAGAAATTCGAATTCGATCCGGTCAACTGCACAATTGCACGAAACGACAGCGTCATCTGGATCAATGAAGACACATACTCAGAGGCGATGTACATCCTGACGAGTGCTGAAGGTCTGTGGCAGCCTGCCAATATCCTGTTCGGCTCCGAGTTCACTTACACATTTAACACAAGTGGAACGTACCATTACGGATGTATGTATTTCCACCATATAAATGGGACTATAACCGTCAAATAATACCGATAAGACTATGGAACTGCATGGTGGCGAAGTGGGGTCAGCCGTCGGGACAGAGGGGCATGCGAAGACGATCACAGACATTCTTGGCATCTGGATCGTCTATTCCCTGATGATATCGGGACGGTCATAATCTCGATTCGGGAGGCGGAGTGGCGTAGGCGGGATGTTCGAGATGCACTCAGGCGCAACAGGCACATACAAAGGGAGTATAACATCATAGAATCATCAACCACCCGCTAACGTTTTCTCTTTATTATTACATCATGTTCATCATATATACTTCCCACTATCACCTCCAGAATATCTTCCAGGCTAACTACCCCAACCGTCCTCCCCTCGCCGTCCACAACGATTGCGATGTGGAATTTACCCCTCTGAAATTCCTCAAGAAGGTCGTCTACCCTCTTGGTCTCGGTCACAAAATGAGGGGGTTTCATCAATTCTCTCAGCGAAACGCCACCTTCGCCCACTTGTGCCAACAGATCCTTGGCATATAAGATGCCCACGACGTTATCCTTTGTCCCTTCTAAGATGGGGATTCTTGAGTGTCCACTACTCTTTATCAATTCCACGGCTGAATCTATGGTTTGATTGACTCTCATGCAAACTATCGACTCCTTTGGTGACATCACATCCTCCACCACGATCTCGTCAAGTTTCAGAACACCTATCATCATCTCTTGTTCATCCACTTCGATCGCGCCTTCTTCTCTCCCTATGTCAAGCATCGTTTCCACCTCCTCTTCTGTCATTAATCTTGTTCGGTGGAGGTTTATACCTAAAATCCTTGCAGAAATACCTGAAATTATAGAAAAAAACTTTGTAATCGGTTGGAAAATAGAAGCCATCATCTGCATGGGCCTGGAGATCAGGAGAGAAATCTTTTCTGCCCGGTGGACAGCGATCGTCTTTGGTATGATCTCGGAGAACGTGAGGATCAGAAGGGTCATCGCTGCGATCGCAATAGCCACACCGTTGGTGGGACCAAATATCTCTATTGAGATAGACGTTGCTACTGCCGACGCAGCGATATTCACCACATTATTCAGGATGAGTACGGATGTGAGTACGGATTCGGGGTCTCGAACCAGCTTATCGACCTCCTCTGCTCCATCCACACCGCGTTTCAACAAAATCCTCGCTTTTATCTTGCCTACCACGATCAGGGCAGTTTCCGAGGCAGAGAAGAGCCCGGATAGGAGCAATAGTATGGACAGGAGTAAAAGTTGTTCAATGAGAAACGCCATCTTTTTTCCTCTTTTGACTATAGTTTATGAGAGCCCTGTATAAACTGTTGCCAGAATAGCAAGATCTGGGCATCATTGCTGTGCATTTTCGCCTTATGAGACTCCTTATGGGCGGTTTATAAAAATGGCCAGAACCTATCGTCCCCGAATAATTCATCACGGATCTCGTCTTTCTCCTCTTGCGTATACTCGTCATCATGACGTAGCTCATTATAGCGCAGCATCTTCTCTACAAGTTCGGGTTTTAATTCGAACATTTTGTTCTTGAGCGATCGGTATCCTGATACTACTTTCCGTTTTTCCAGAAACTTGTAGAACTCCAGTAGAGCTGTATATATGCCATCAAATATTTCATTGTCGATATCCCCTGTTGTTAATATGGTTGTATATATGATCCGTTTGAAATCTGCCTCTACCAGTTCTATAGAATCGTAGAAAAAATAATCGCTATCATACGCTTTCCAGATGTGGTCCATTGTGTACTTAAGTGAGAAGAGTATATCATATTTCTCAGCAGGCGTATAATCGGGATTTTGTATAAGGTCGGATTTAAACGCCTCAATCATATCACGATTATATATCCGGATATGTTTTTCATATTCTTCAAAATCACTTTCATCTTCCAACTTTTCAAGATACTCATAATCTGTTTCCCTGAGAAGATACGCATCCCAATTCTTAAGCCGCCTGTCCCCAAGCATCAGTTTGCATACCTCATAGTTGTTGATTGTGGTCTCGTCTTCCTGATCTAACTCGAGTGACTTCTCCAGCATGGGTTTTGCAGCATCCGGGTTACCCCGGATCATCTCTAACCAGCCCATATTACAATAAAATCTATGGTTCGAATCACATAGCTCTAATGCCTTCTGTTGAATCTCAAAAGCTTTCTTCAGGTCACCCAGACTGGAGTGACAACCGCTTATGGAATCATACACATTCGCTTTATCGCTTTCGATTGCTATAAGCTGGTTATAATATTCAATTGCCATTTCAAATCGGAGATGGTTTTCCAGGAACTCGCAGATGCCATAATAGCTATCTATTAAATCGTCCTTAGGAAAATGCGTCTTTAAGGACTGCAGCCCTCTGTCTATGGATGCTTTTCCAGTCTTATCCCTGCCCTCTTGTATATATCTATACCCCAATTCGATTGATGCAGGGTAATACTCAGGACAACCTTTGAGGATATTACTTAAATAATCCCTCCTCTCCTGCCCGGATAAAGGAGCGCTCAAAAGGGGCATCATGTCTTGTGTTACCAGTCCAAGGTAATCAAAATCCGCAATTCCCCAAGCCTCTGTATCCACAATGCTTTTCTTCTTCCCTTTTTTGCCTTTTAATCCGCTTTTACTCTTTCCCATTTAAGCCACCTCTCCGGGTTTAACTGTCACAACCGATTTCACATAACGGGTTTTTTTATCCTCAAATGTTTCATCAAACCAGAGAATATCGACCCACTGTTCTTTGACAACATCAAAGTATTGGTCGATCATCTTCGCTATTCCTTATTCTTGTTTTTAAACATTTAACTGTTTGGCTGATAAAGATATCGGGCATCTGCGTTTTCCGGCGGATGATAGAACTGAAAGGAATCCTCGACTATGACCTTCTCGCCGTATCTATAACGATACCCCCCCTTTAGTCCTGAGCTACGGTTTAGCATCACTAACCTCCCGCTTCCGAATCTCGTCCGCAAACCAGACGACACGCTGCGGGAATGCGATCTCTATCCCGTTCTCCTCAAGTGTCTTCTTTATCTCCCAGAGTGTCTCCATCTTGAGATCATACCACTCGGTAGCAGGTGCCCAGATCCTCACAATGATATTTACCGAGTTGTCTCCGAGATTATCGACAAAGACCTGGGGTGATGGATTTTTCAGGGCGAAGGGCTGCTCATCGATCAAGTCTTCGATGATCTCAATAGCAACATCAGCGTCGTCGCTATACCTTATCCCAACTACATACTCAAACCTCCTTGCGATGTTGGTAACATAATTTATTATAATTCCCGTAAACACCTTCTCATTTGGAATTCTCACGTACAATCCATTATACGTCCGGACTATTGTAGAGACTATGTGGATATCCTCTACAAACCCTGTAATATCATCGACGCGCAGCTGATCCCCGATCTTGATCGGTCGCTCAAACATGAGGAATATCCCGGATATGAGATTGCCAACTATGCTCTGGCTTGCAAAACCGATCACTATGCCGACGACGCCCCCTGCAACGAGCAGACCCGAGAGGTCCATTCCGAGGTCCGAGATGATCAGAAGCAGAGCAATGATGATAATCGTGTAGTACACAACCTTGGTCGTGATCTCCAGACGGTCCCGGTCCATCCTGTCCTTAAGCGACCTCTTTATGTTAATTGCCACCACTTTGGCTATCAGGACTGTGATTATAATGCGTACTGCGATCCAGAGGAGATTAAGAATGGTGTCGCTGTAGATAATTGTGTCGAGAATCATATACCCTCATCCATCAGAAACTTTGTTGCGATCACAGGAATCTTTCTTAATAGCGAGGTGTAGAGTTCTAAAGATCTCTTCATCCCCTTCTCGAGAGGAGAATTGACAAAGTCGATCTCTGCGACCTTCTTGCTCAAAATCTTCATATTCGCCCTCATAGCGACCATATCGTCGCTGTAATAGATCTTCATCCCGTAAGCGGTAAAGACCGCTTTTGTCAATTCAACCCATCTTGCGGTAGTGTTTGTTATGTTAAGCTCTATTACCCCTTCGTAAACAGGATTCGTATCCGGTATCGTGGAATAAACCTCACTCTTCCAGTACTTGCAGATAACCCCGCTTACAACGTCGCCATACAGGGTAAACTTCTGTTTATTCAGTGTGAGAATGTCGAGTGTCTGAAAATCCTTCTTTCCATGTACGAAGACCCCGATCTCCACCGGGAATTTTACAAAGACCGTTTTTTTTGCGCTGGGTTCGATAAAAACCGACCTTTCAAACACGATTAAGAAGTGTGGAGTTAGTTCTTTTGGCTTATTCACAGGCTCAACAGGATTTATAAGGATTTTGCTGTTGCTTGACAGGAGAATATCCTCCACTTCCTCACCCATACACTCTCTTTTGTACAGGATACCTCCTGTCATCCTCTTAACCGAGAGGGAGATTCCTTCTTGGTCCAGTCTCAAAGGAACGTCATGCAAGCCGAAGATGCCGGATACCTTCATCACATATAACCATTAACAGAATAGAGTATAAAAGTAACCTATTTATCTTTCTTATTCTCAGCTCATACCCTTAGCAAATAGTTGTAATTTGCATCATTTGCCTCAAAGAAGTCCTTACAGAATGTAACAGCGTCTTCCGGGCGATAATATTTGCAACTGAATATGTCGATGTACCCCGCAGATGTAACGTCCACAAAGTGCGCAGATATGAGGGATGTCTCGATCAACTGAACCGCTGAATACCCGATCATGTCCCCCTCCCCGAAACGCACCACTATGCAATCGCCGTATCGTTTCATCTTGATGAAGTCACACAATTCATAGATGAACCGCTTTATGGTTGCTTCATCCCGTATCTTGGCCGGATTGCATCCGTGGATGTCGATGGCAGTGGATAGGCCCCATGCATTTTTCGTGCTATACGCCTCTTTTGTCAGGTCTCTTTCCGTAGACATACTCTTACCTCTAAAATCATACCTCATTAGATTCTCAACATAAATAACTTTTCCATAGCTAACCATATGGAAGTTGGGTATAAGCATATCATTTAAAAGTACATTCCTCTAATAAAATAACATTATTTCGCCATATTCTCCTT
>JAYEGI010000232.1:0-9038 GCA_034659035.1 Methanobacteriota archaeon | reverse complement strand
CGTTAATCTGTTGATGATACTATTTTAGCCACAGATTAATACCGATTTCACTGATTACACCCATATAATCATATCTGTATTTACCGGGTTGGCGCCATGTTTTCAACCGACCAGAACAAATTAAAAAGTCTCCCCTGCGCCCGCCATCCGCCACAGCCTACATACCAGCCATCAGCTTTCGTATCGCAAGCAGATCCAGCCGCGATTGTGGTTTGATACTTCCCATGTCCGGATCGAGGAATAGAATATTGTTTTTGATGAGATAGTGCTTTGCAGGTCTATCCAATCCCTGATCATCGATACATTCCGCGGATGCAAACCTTGCGAGGATTACAATAATATCTTCCCTTTCAGCCGTATAATCAGTATCTCCAATAGTTATTCTCGGCTTGGTGTACTTCAAGTAGTCAAGCAGATCCTTTAGCTGGTTCACTCTTGTAGCAAGCATTTTCTTTGCAATCTTTTCCGTATCATCGGCACGAATTAACTTTAACAGGCACACTGACTTTCCGCCGCAGTATTCCCACGCAACCTCCAGTTCATCATTAGTGAAACCATGTTCTTTCAGAAACGTGGCGTTCGTCTCGTAATCAAAATCATCCACCAGCAGATACTCACACCGCCCGGAGAGCATCGCCTCGCTGTAAACGCGTTCAATAAAGATCGAGTCAGACGTCACCGCAAAGACGTGGCAGAGATGCAACTCCTTTGTCAGGTCTATAAAAAAGTTGAAGAGTTCGTAGATGAGCTATCCATTCACATTCACGTCTCCGATCTTTTGAAGTTCATCCAGAACCAGGACTGGCTGCCTGCCGGTTGCCCTCACCTCCTCGAAAAGCTTTATTATGTACGAGAAGGCGTTCTTTGGTTTGTTGTCCTTGAAGATGTAATCTATAAACTCCTTTGTTACCGGTATGCCAGTAACCTTTGTCACCGACGAAACCAGTTCTCCAAGTGTCTCCTTCCGCTTTATCTTCGTAGCATTGGTCTCCATCTCCAGTTCAAACAACGACTCGATGAAATTATCATAACTCGCTAAAAACTTAGTCCTGAGGTTTATGTAGAAGATGACATACTCCTCTGGCAGCCGGTCGATCAGATGGGTGATGAGTGCAGTCTTCCCTGAGTTTATCGGTCCATAGACGAACGTGATTAAGGACGGTTCGGAATTTAGAATATCCCTGATCTCTTCTATCTCAGGTTCCCTGTCGTGGAATTCGATTCTTTTCATGCCCGTATCTCCGCGTCCGCTCGGTTATAGTTCTATCGCGCAAGGCTTGCTGCTTATAGGATTATGAGCACCAACCTTTTCTTAGAAAAAGGTTGATAGCTGCGTCGATTCCCCGCCATCGAAAACACTGCCCTACACCACATCATCCACAAATCTGAGCAGCCCCCTGGCGTCACTGATCTTCTTTTGCAGTATCTTCCTGCGGATGTCCTTGTCATGATGCGCCCTGCCCCCGATCCCTTTCAGGTCTATGATCGCACGCAAAAGACCGGACGCTTCTTTGTACAGGTCTTCCGCCTCTTCTCTCGTGACAGCTTCCTTCATAAGAGCGTTTTCATCACAGGTCTCCTTCTCCTCAAGGGCACGGATCAACGACTCGATCCCGGTAGTCTCCGCTTCTGTCAGTTCTTTCTTGTTGACGAGTCTCCAGACTACTTCGTGAAGCGGAATCGCGGTCCCATCGATCTCAAATAAATCCGGGATCTCAGCACCAACCCATGCCAGGTATCCGTGCAACCCGTGCAACAGTTTATCTCGCTCGCTTACAGATAGTTTCTCCATTCTCTTATTCTCTCAACATCAAACCGCTTATACCGTTCATCGCGAAGAGCCAGCGCCATAAGAAGGAGCTGGCAGGTTGATATCAGGGATCGGAATGCTCACTCTCTTCGAGAACCGCTTGATCGTCTCAAGTAAGCCGTCCTTCTCCTTTCCGACAAGACTCAGCTCGAGCACCTCAGTGATCTTTGAGACCGGTACGATCGTTATCACATCACGGTACTTGTCCTCGATCAGGACGTCGTCCTCGTTCGCTTTCGGTATGATCACTGTCTTGATGCCAGCCTGCGCCGCAGCCTCGATCTTGTATGTGACACCTCCAACCGGCAGCACGTCACCCCTCACAGAGAGTGATCCGGTCATTGCGACGGACTGGTCGATCGGGATGCCTTCGAATGCCGATATCACCGCGGTTGCGATGGAGATCGATGCACTATCGCCCTCCACACCCTCGTAAGTGCCGATGAACTGGACGTGGATATCCATGTTCGCGGTATCTCTACCTGTAATCTTTTTGATGAGTGCTGACACGTTCTGAACGGCTTCTTTTGCGATATCCTTGAGCATTCCTGTTGCGATCAACTTGCCTTCGTGTTTGGACAGTGCTGGCGTAACCTCTGCCATGATCGGTAGGACGATTCCTGAATCGCCGCCCATGATGGCAAGCCCGTTCACCCTGCCGATCTCTGCGCCTTTCTTGTGGTACATCCGGTAGTCCATGCGCTGCTCCAGATACTGGTCTGCAAGCTGCTGTTCAACCGATCTGGACATGTGCTTTGCAGTGAGAACATGTGATGCGGTCACTTCTTGCGCGCCCGCTGCATGGGCGACATCGCCTGCCACCCTGACAAGACCGCCGAGATCGCGTAATTTCAGCGTAAGATGACCTTTCCTTCCAGCACGCCTCCTTGCCTCCCGTAAAACCTCTTGTACAGCACCCTTATTAAAGTGCGGAATCTTTCCGTCCTTCTCAACCTCCTGTGCAACGAACCGAACGATCTTCCTCCGGTTTTCTGGAGTATCGTCCATCGAATCGCGCATATAAATCTCATAGCCGTATCCCTTGATCCGGGAGCGCAGTGCGGGATGCATACCCTCCATAGCGTCCAGATTCCCTGCCGCAACCATGACAAAGCTACATGGCACCGGATACGTCTTGACGAGTGCGCCTGAACTGCGTTCTGACTGTCCCGTGATTGCGTACTCCTTCTCCTGTAGTGCTGTGAGTAGACTCTGCTGGGATTCCGGGCGCAGGATATTGATCTCGTCGATGAAGAGAACCCCTTTGTGCGCTTTGTGGATGTCTCCTGCCTCGACCCGGTCATGAGACGGCGTCTCGAGTCCGCCTGACTGGAACGGGTCGTGCCGGACGTCGCCCAGAAGTGCACCCGAATGTGCGCCGGTAGCGTCCATGAACGGTGCTATGTCTTTATTTGCGTTGTTCACGATCAATTTTGGTATGATTGCTTTATCACCCTGCACAAACTGCCTTCCAATGACCATAATCAACAGAACCGCGAGAATTCCCCATAACAGAGCCATGCCGCCGAGAGACGCAGCATAAAGAAGGATCGCAAAGCCGACTATCATCAGGATTGTATTTTTTAACTGGGCTTTCCGCTGAGCTTCCACTTTATGGGCATTGATGATCTGTATTCCTTTCCCAGCCCGTACCTCTCGAATTCGGGGGTTGTTCGAATCTTCTGGATTGTGATAGATGAGTATGTCCTTTAATTCCTCTTTTGGAAGCAGTTCAGCCATCGCCTGAGCCAGCATAGATTTGCCAGTGCCGGGAGTCCCGATCAGCATCACATGCCTTCGCTGCTGCGCTGCCTTCTTGATAATCCCACTGGCATGTTCCTGCCCGATCACCTGATCGATCAAGAGTGGCGGAACCTCAAGATCCTTTGTGGATGCAATCTCAATTCCGCCGAGCAGATCATCGTTCGTTTCATCACTCATCGTAGAACTCTTCATCAGTCGTCATATAAATGTTCGCTCAAGCAGGGTCAAGAAAAACACATTGGTATTTTAGTACTAATATTTAAGTTTTCTTTCAGAGGTCGGGTGGTGTGACTTCCCCCGCTGCAAGTAGCAGTGTAATGCCGCATATCTATAAGCGAGGGATTACAACATTAGTACAATGAGCAAGTACATCTCGCACCCGCTGATCAAAAAGGATACGATCGAGCAGCGGCTGTACCAGCTCTCTGTCGCTTCATCTGCGCTGAAAAGTTCGTGCCTGGCTGTGCTACCGACAGGGCTTGGGAAGACGATCGTTGCGCTCATGGTGATCGCAGCACGATTAAACGATCTCGGAGGCAAGGTACTGATCCTTTCTCCGACAAAGCCGCTTGTGGAGCAGCATTCCGATTTTTTCAGGCAGGCGCTTCCCAGCTGTACGGTTGCAACGTTTACCGGAAGCATCCTGCCTGAAAAACGGGCAAAACTCTGGAAAGACTCGCAGGTCATCGTCTCTACACCGCAGGTCATCGAGAACGATCTCCGTGCAAGGCGCATCAATCTTCATGAGGTGGTGCACATCACATTTGATGAGGCGCACCGTGCTGTCGGCAGATATGCTTATGTATACATCGCAAAGCGGTATTTCGAGGATCTCGGTGCGGGTGCCGGGGCGGATGTCGATGAGGAGGTAGAGGCGGGAGGCGAAGCAGATGCAAAGTCGCAGCTCGTGCTTGGCATAACCGCAAGTCCGGGAAGCAATGCGGAGACGATCGCTGATGTCTGCGAGAATCTCCATATCGAATCAGTGGAGGTAAAAAGCGAGACCGATTCCGATGTGATCCCGTACCTGCATGACCGGGATATTGAATGGGTGCGTGTCGAGATCCCTTCCAAGATTAAGGAGTTAAAATCAGTGCTTGAGGGGGTGCTTGTGGACCGATCCTCGAAACTTGCAGATCTTGGATTTAATATCTCACCGGATTCGTCGAAGCGAGAACTGCTTGACTTGCAGAGCAAACTTCATGCAGAGGTCGCCGAAGTGGGTGACAGGGATTCATTCTCCGCAATCTCGGTTCTTGCCGAGATATTCAAGATCAGCCATGCAATCGAACTTGGGGAGACGCAGGGGGTGGAGGCACTTCGACGCTACTTCGACCGCCTGAATGCGGAGGCGCGATCCGGAAGCGGGAGCAAAGCAGCAAAGCGTCTTGCCATGGATCCTGACATGCGCCGTGCGATTGCGATGCTTTCCGCGTGTGACGAAGAGCATCCGAAACTGGATGCGGTCCGGAGGATCGTTACTGATCAACTGCGAGGCAGCCTTGATTCAAGGGTAATCGTCTTTACAAACTTCCGTGACAGCGCGGAGATGGTGACAAAGGCACTTTCTGATGTGGATGGGGTTTCTGCGGTCAGGTTCGTCGGGCAGGCAAGCAAATACAAGGATAAGGGATTGACCCAGAAGCAGCAGACCGAGATCATCACCAAATTCAGGTCAGGAGAGTATAACACACTCGTGGCGACATCGGTTGCAGAGGAGGGGCTTGATATTCCATCGACCGACCTTGTCCTATTCTATGAGCCGATTCCGTCAGAGATACGCACGATCCAGCGGAAAGGGCGCACAGGCAGGAAACGTGCGGGAAGGATCGTTGTTTTGATTGCGAAAGGGTCGCGGGATGAGGCGGCATACTGGATCAGCGCGCGTAAAGAGGCGAAGATGCTTGCGACGATTGCGAATATGAGTGGATCGCGATCGAAGTTAAAGTCGGTCTCGATGTCGATGTCGAGACCAATCCGGGAGCCTGCAATCGAGCAGAAGCAACTAACAGAGTTTTCAGGGGAAGGTCTGGTCGCATACATCGACCACCGGGAGATCAGGTCTGGCGTATCGCAGATCATCGAGGCGGCAGGTGTTGAAGTGGTCATGCGGACGCTTGAGATCGGGGACTATCTCTTAAGCGATCGTGTCTGTGTCGAGCGAAAGACCACAAGTGATTTTATCAGTTCGCTGATCAGTGGACGGCGTGAGTTGTTCGGTCAGATCTCGGATCTTGCACGGACGTTTGACAAACCTGTGCTGATCATCGAGGGGGACGACCTGTATAGGCAGAGGCAGATCCATCCGAATGCTGTGCGCGGCGCACTCACGGCTATAGCGATCGATTTTGGCGTGCCGATCCTCATGAGCAAGGACGCCGAGGATACCGCGCTGATGCTTGCTGCGATTGCGAGAAGAGAGCAGCAGGATCACGGGCGAGAGGTTGTGATGCACGGCACACGGTCTGCGATGATGCTTCCGCAGCAGCAGGAATATGTCGTCTCAGCAATGCCTGAGATCGGTCCGGTCGTTGCGAAAAATCTGCTCAAGCACTTCGGAACGGTTGCCGCGGTGATGAGCGCGAGCCGTGAGGAACTGATAGAGGTGGACCTGGTCGGACCGAAGACCGCTGACAGGATACGCGAGGTGGTCGGAGGGGAGTATAAGGGGTGAAGAGGTGCTGACAAATCATGAATAGTCATTTTGAATACCGGAAAATCTGTCCGGGGGTAGCTGTATGAGGATATGGGACATACCTCCTGACCTGATGTGCCGCAATCATCTGCTTGGTGAGCACAGGGAAATCCATGCGGTGTGGTCGATAATAACCAACAATAAGAAAGCGTATTCGAACCATCCCGAGATTATGCGGTGGAGGGGGAGGCTTAAGGCGCTCTACCTCCGGCACGAGGCACTGGTTACAGAGATGGCAGCGAGGGGGTATAAGCATCATACACACATGGATCCGGAACTTGCGACAGGAGAAGCTGTGCAGACTGAATTCGTTGCAACTTATGAGGAACAGGTCCGAATCTTGAGAAGTAGAGGGTGTGAATGCAGGGTGTGATGCTGGTGGGGGTGGTTTCGGATGCGTAGGCAAGGCTGGAGCATTCTGATTATGATGAGGATTTTATAGAACGGCAACGAAGAATCCTTCGTGAAGAAGAATTCGTGGGGTTCGAGTAACAAATGTACATATTTGTTACAGGGGGATGAAATGAGCTCATGATAATGTGCATTAGGTTTATAGGTATACGAATAGACATATTTGTTACAGAGGAATGAAATGCACACTTTTACCATCAAAACAAGAATGGTAAGGCGTTATGAAGTGATTGTTCCGCGTAAGATTCAGGATGAAGTAAAGAAACGCCTCAAAAACAGAGAACTCATCAACAGATTCTACAAAAAAACTGCAAAAAAACTAGAAACAGAGCCCTCGATTTACGGAAAGCCGTTGAGAAAACCTCTTTCTAATATCTGGGAGATATATTTCGAAAAAAGTGGAGAGTGCTCTTTGAAATTCACGAAGAAGAGCGAATTATATTAATCGTAGCTTTGAAACATAAGGACGAGATGCAAAAGCATTAGCTATCGATGAGTTCGGATAACTTCTTGAATCTGCCACGGCGGTAATCTTCTCTGCTCTCCTGAATCTGCCTTAAAAGTTCGTTATCAGAGAGTACTTCAATGGTTGATCTCATACTCTCATATTCATCGTTTGAGATGGTAACCCATCTTGCCCGGTGCTCTCCATGAAGTAGTTTGTTCATTGCTATCATTAAGTGGTATTTGAACCACTTAAACATTATCCGATAACCCGACTCCACCTCTGGGGCTGCCACTTCCCGTACTCGGCTCTCAATCGCCCGCCACACCGCAGCCACCAGCAGCAGCGCGCCAAGCATTGCAACCCCCGTCGTAGCCCGACCACATCGACGCTGATGCCGCCAACGTTGCGGTTCGATGTCCGAGAACTGTGAGCGATAGTCCGATCGCGCTGCCTGACATCGCAACACCAGCTAGATGCAAATCTGCGTTATCTTCATTACCCTCCTGCACCATACCCGTAATAGATGTCCGCGAACGAGAGAGAAATCTTCGAGCAGAGTTACAAGCAGTGGATCGTATCGATCACATCCGAGATCGCAGTCTCGATGAGAAAACTCGAGCCGCCTCAGGTAAAGGAGTTGCTCGAACGATGTGAGGGGTATAAGATAGCCCCGCCATCGATGTATGATATCATCTCAGATGACGTCCGTGCACGGATGGGACGAATGGTCGGTGGCGACCGATTGCAAGGCATTCTGATGCTGTCGTCGAATGCAGTTGCGTTCTCGCCGTCGATATTCATGCAGCGCCCGAGCGTTCTCGATTACACGATCGCTATGAACAGGCGATTCTTCTTTAAGACCAGCTGGTTCTCAATAATCGTAGTCAGCCAGTCCTACATCGAGCAAGCAACCGATGAGATGCTTCACTTTGTGCTCGAACACGAACTGATCCAGAACGCGATGTATACTGAACACGTGGAGCGTTACGGGCATCTGTTCTTAAGCCCCGATGAGAAACGCACGATCGATGAGAAGGCGCGGCAGCAAGCAATCGAGCAGTCAGGAATCACAGAGGAAGAGCACTTGAGAGAGCAGGAGTTAATGGACGAGATTGCGACATATTCGCCTCTTGTGCCAAAGTCCTTTGCAGAGACCTCGCTCTTTGAATACCTCGAAAAATACTGGGATGATATAAAAGATCTCGGCGTCAAAGGGGAAACCGAGTCAGAGAAGGAGTTTGAGGCGATGATCTCCCAGAACTCAGGGTGGCTCGATTTTTCGCATGAAACGTATGGATTGTTCCTCGCAGGGTTAAAGCGGGAACTGGATCTCACGTATCTGGAGTACGGGTATGTGTGACCTTCGCCTTATGTAGCGTCCACATGTTCGCCGGTTCCGGTCGGGCAGAAATCTATTTTACCAGACACTGCTGACTTAGGTAGCGATCATGCACCTCACAGCGTCTGAAGAACTCATCTTAAACGGCGAGCAGGGGTATGTCCTGCAGAAGGCGATGGAGATACTCGCAGCGCTCGGTAATATCTACGATGCCGACCGGCTGATACCTGTTAAGATCACCCAGATCGCGGGAGTATCCTACAAGAACTTATGCGAAGCCGGACCTGAATGGATATCCGGTCTCAGTGGCACGGTCAAGGTTCCATCGATACTCAATCCTGCCGGGCTTGACCGTATGCGGTGGGGGGAACTATCGATACCGGAGGAGTTCGCCGCAAAACAGGAGGCGGTCATTCGTGCTTACGAGAGCTTGGGCATCCTTCAGTGGTGCACCTGCACGCCTTAGGCGATACAGACAGATCTCACCAGTTCCAGGGGCGGATAATTCGCTGATCCTTGTCTATGGCAGGAGAACACAAGTCTCCGGACGGATTCTCCAATTTCGGGATAA
>JAYEGI010000231.1:0-2037 GCA_034659035.1 Methanobacteriota archaeon | reverse complement strand
ACCATCACCGGCTTTCTCGGGTCGGTGTAGACCGTGTCCCTGATATGCAGTTCGGGAAGAAGCGAGTACGGCTCGATGCTGTGCATGATCATGAGGTCCCCATACCTGACAGCGAAGATCGATGCAAGCACGCTCTCCCAGTATGCAGCACTTACACCATCGAAATGTTCCCAGACTGTCATAGGGATCGCCATCAGCGGGTATGCGATATCGGTCTGCCCGTCGATCCCTGCACGCCGGATCTTTAAAAAGTTCTCAAAGGAGTCCCGCAGCCCATCTGTCGGAAACGTCCCCGGATCAAGCACGAGATCGGTAATGCCCGCCGACGCAAACGTCAGTGCAAGCGATTTCAAGGCATCCGGATCGTTTGGTGCGGAGAGCGCCACAGGAACGTTGTGAGTGAGTGCAAGCTCTGCGACATCGCGCCAGTTTTCAGTAGTTGCAGCATAGATCAGTGGCTTTCGATCGGCAGCAACGGCAAGTCCTGCGCCAAGAACCACAGGATCAAGCGAACATAGTATAAGCGGCAGTTCGGTTGTCTCCATCACCTTCGCGGTCGTTTGCGCGAACTGATCCGCATCACCGGATGTGCATCTGATCGCAATCGAGTCAAGCGTCAGGAACTCTCCAATGTAAAATTTTTTGAAGTTCTGGATCTCGTTGACGCGCCCTACCAGCTCTTCTTCGCTCATCGTGTCCCACACATCATAAGCGAAGGCGGTTTTATTAAAGAAGGTCAGCTTGTGCCGGTACAGCACATCATCCCCGCCGATGGTGATCGCATGGTCGCCGGTTCCGATTACGACCTCACGTATCTCAGGCGCAAGTAGATCGGTGAGCGTAGCATAATTATCGTTATATTCTTCCTCGAGCAGAAGCGGACACTCCTCTGCCTTCATCGACCGATCGATCAGATGCGAGGCGAACGCCATGCATGTCGGTTCCCCACAGTCCCCACAGTTCGTCTTTGGCAGGTATTCGTAAGCCTGCAGAGGGCTGTTGATCTTCATATCAATATGCCGTTGCCTGTCCACCAAGCCGTGTACGATCGATCATGATACCTGTTGGAGTCGTGATCACCATATCCTCGCCGAGTCCTGCGATATCCCCATGCACATCGCTTACCACATCCCGCAGGTCACGAAGCGCGCGTTCGAGTATCATCTTGTCCCGCTTTATCAGTGAGATATCGACAATCACGATATTTCCGTCGTATATCTCCTTTCTCAGATCGGGAATTCCATCAAGATTGCTCAGTTCCGCAACGCGTATATATGTCTCTGCCGGCGCATCTTCTGTGACCTCCTCATAGTCACCGAGACTGATAGTGTGATATTTATCAGGATCTGCAGATGTTTTCTGCATCGACGGACCGAGTATCTTTTCCATAAGACTTTTATTGGCCATGAAATCACCTGTGTAATTATGTTCAACTATAACATCCTTCTGTATTAACCTATTCGGTTTACATGTCTGATGCCGCCGCCCATAACTGATCATAGGTTCCCACCCCGCCGGCTGCTTCTGCTTGGGAGGCATCTGGCACACCTGCCATGGATCATAGATAAAGGTAAAAAAGACATAAGTACTCATGTATGTTGGCTGGTCTCCCGATTTCGATCCTGTATTTTCCGGAAAGAAAAATAACCGCGGAGGGCGTAGAGGACGCTATAAGCACTTGACCGTTTATTTCCCATCTGCGCACTATGCGGTTAAATTCCCTGTTGGTTGCAGTATACTCCGTGTCCTGGATAGTTCCTGTATAGTGAAGTCCCCTGAATAGTGGTTTAGGTACCCGAGTAATTACGCTACTATTCAATACGAGATGGGATAATCTGAATGATAGGTTATGCACATGAATGCTGAGATTACACGACCAGGATACCACAGAAACAGAAGTAAACTGCTGCCCAGGTACTGAAAAGGTTATGAGGTGCTTGAGCGGTATGAAGAGAAACTTTCGTGTGTCGTTCTGAGACGAGGAGGATCGAGTAACCGCCCCTTTCTTGATCGGCGGGTATTCAAGCTAAAATTACT
>JAYEGI010000230.1:0-9088 GCA_034659035.1 Methanobacteriota archaeon | reverse complement strand
TGGACGTTTCGGAAGCGTATTACAAGTACTCGACAGACGGCGGCTCATCGTGGAGCAGCTGGCGATCTGCGAGCTGCACAGGAAGCGACGGCACCACGTCATACCAGACGATAACTGCCGGCTCTGTACCGTTCAACCGGGATTCCGGGACGCAGAACATGATCAAATTCAGGATCGATGATGCTGCCACGAATACTGGCGAGAGTGACGAGTATACGGTTCAGGTGGATGCATCAGACCCACCAGCACCCTTGATATCATCACCGACGCATCCGGACGAGGACGAATGGTACTCTAACAACGATCCGTCATTCAGCTGGACGACTCCATCCGACACTTCCGGGATCAGTTGTTACAGCTACACCCTCGACCAATCAGCCACCACAACGCCGGATACGACCTGCGAACCTGCCGGAAACTCAGGATCATACACAGATGTGGCAGACGGCATCTGGTACTTCCATGTCAGAGCGAAAGATGACTCCGGGAACTGGGGCAGTGCAGATCACTACATGGTGAAGATAGGCAGCGACTCCAGCACGACAGATGCCGTAATCGCGCTTGTTATCGCAGCGGGCAGCCGCGAATATGACGCATGCTGGGATGTCAGCGGCGACGGGCAGATCACATCGCTTGATGCGCTCATGATCCTGCAGGCTGCGGGCGGCGAACCATGAGGTGGACGATTGCCTGACGCGTGAGTTCAGCGGCGGATGCCCCCGAATTTATTAGGGGGTGGGGCGGGTGAGACACTATGTGTATCTCGCCTTCCCGCGTCACAATCACATAAGCCACGAAGCACCAATGAAACCCATTGGGAGCCCCCACTCAGGATCAGATCATAGTATGATCTCGATGTCCAGTTCCTCTGCGAGTTCCTTGTACCGGTTGCGGATCGTAACCTCGGTGACACCGGCAACCTCTGCCACCTCTCGCTGGGTCTTGCGCTGATCGCACTCGATCGATGCGATGTATATCGCAGCAGCAGCAACTCCGGTGGGTCCGCGTCCACTCGTAAGCTCTCTCTCTGCCGCAGACCGAAGTATCGTGATGCCGCGTGCCTGCACATCCCCGCCCAGGTCAAGACCGGAGCAGAATCTGGGGATATAATCGATCGGTGATGTCGGCTGGAGTTTCAGGCCAAGCTCCCGTGCAACGAATCGATAGGTTCTGCCGATCTCTTTCCGGCTCACCCTCGAGACTGCTGCAATCTCATCAAGCGTTCTTGGAACAGAACACTGGCGACAGGCAGCATATAGCGCACTGGCTGCAACCCCTTCGATGCTCCTCCCGCGAATCAGGTTCTTCTCAACCGCCTTACGGTACACCATGGCGGCGGACTCTCTCACATTCTGATGGAGTCCGAGCGCGGATGCCATCCGGTCGAGTTCGGATAGCGCGAACGCAAGGTTCCTCTCGGTTGCATTGCTGACACGAATCCTGCGCTGCCATTTCCTCAGCCGATACAACTGGGCACGGTTCTTGGTGGAGATCGTCCGACCATAAGAGTCCCGATTTCTCCAGTCGATCATGGTGGAGAGTCCTTTGTCATGTATCGTGTAGGTCATCGGAGATCCGACTCTGGCTCTCCTTAGCCGCTGATCGCTATCAAATGCCCTCCATTCAGGTCCCTGATCGATGATGTTCGTCTCGATGACAAGCCCGCATGATCTACAGACCAGTTCAGCACGCTCATAATCCCGCTCAAGGACGCGGCTGTGACACTCGGGACACTCAACGATCTCACGCTCCTGCTCACGCTCGCGCGTCCTCCGCTGTCTGATCCGCTCCTTTATCCGTTCCGGACGTTCAATTACACGTTCAAGTTCTACCATTTCCATCCCTCACACGGTATACAGTTTTTTGTTCTCAAGTTCATGAACTTCAGAATCAGTAATGTTTTTATACGTTTTAACGGAGATATACGGATGGGATACCGGTCCAAAAACCTCTCGCACGGTTCCGATCCGCTTCATGGTATTGGTTACCACCGCAGAACCGATAACTGGAATTTGCTGACCGCTCCTCACGACCAATAGACCGCCGAATCGATGTTGAACAATACCAAGTCGTTTCAATTATATGCCTCACCGAAAGTAATATATATGGCATGATGAGAGTATATAAAGGTTTCGGTTATGTCACGAACACGAATAAAAATCTGCGGAAACACGAACCCTGCCGATCTCGCATACGCCATTTTGTGCGGCGCTGATGCGGTCGGGTTCATCACAGACGTACCGGTCAGGTCGCCACGGAAGATCGATACGGAAACAGCGAAGGAACTGATCAAGCAGGTCCCTGTCTTTGTGGATTCGGTGCTTGTCATCATGCCTGACGATCTCGGTTCGGCGATGGCGCTGATACAAGAGACGCACCCAACTTGCGTGCAGATCCATAGTGACCTGCCTGTAAGCGAACTTGCAGAGATATCAAAGACCGTTAAGCTGATCAAGACGATTGCAGTTCCCAAGGACGCACCAGCAGGGATTGCAGATCATATCCTAAGTCGCATCGATGCCCTGTCCGGAATTGCTGATGCAATACTGCTTGATACCAGCATCAGCAGCCGCACCAGTACCAGTACGGGAGCTAAAAGCGGAGAAGAAGGCGGAGCCAGAAGCGGAGGGACTGGGAAGGTGCACGACTGGGGGATCAGTGCCGAGATCGTCGAGCGTTCGAGACTGCCGATCATCCTTGCCGGCGGGCTTACGCCGGATAACGCTGCTGATGCGATACGGAAGGTTCATCCGTATGCGGTGGATACCGCGTCAGGGATCGAGACCGATAGAAAGCGAAACCCTGATAAGGTGCGCCGCTTCATCAGAGAGTGTATGATAGCTGACAGGGTGGTTGGTGATGACTGAGATCGTTGCAGCGATTGCAGATGATCCGCTGAGAAACGCGATCCGTGCTGCAAAGGTTGGCGCTGACATAATCGAGATCAGGATCGATCTCCTGGATTATCCAGCCGATTCGTTGCATTCGCTATTTAAACAGTTAAATAAATCCGTGAGAGTCCCTATCATAGCAACCAACCGTATTGATGTTGAAGGCGGCAAATTCGAGGGATCCGAAGAGGAGAGAATCGAGGTTCTACTCTCTGTGCTGGAGATGGTCGATGCCATCGATATCGAACTGCGAACCAGAAGTGAATACCGGGATCTGGTTGTGCATCGGGCAAAGAAGGCAGGAAAACGCGTCATCATTTCGTATCACGATTTTTCGAAGACGCCTGACATAACCACGATGCAGAATATCATATCCGAATGTTTCGATGTCGGCGCAGATATCGCAAAACTCGCTGCGACTCCACATTCATACGAGGATGCACTCTCGCTCCTCCAACTAACACTCGATTGTGCACGTGCGCCTGCACCGGCATGTATCATCGGGATGGGGGGATATGGCGTGCATACGCGGGTGATTGCGCCGATCTATGGGTCAGCTCTTGCGTACACTTCAGTCGGGGCTGCGACAGCACCCGGGCAAATCGGCATCAAGGAGTTACGCGGGATGCTCGAGATGCTCTGCCCGCAGGTGTGATTTTAGTCACATCGCCCGAGGCAATCCGAAGTCTGACTGGCTTAAACGTCATCGTAGCCGAGTCTTTTTAATTTCTTCTGGTCGGTTGAAAAATGTGATAGCAATCTTGCAAACATTGGTGCGATTGGAGTGGTGGAATTAGTGAAATCGGTGTTAATCTATGGCTAAAAATTTTATTTCCAGCAGATCAACACCGATTTCGCAGATTAACGGTGTAAATGACTTTTAAGATCGATAATGCCCCATTCTGGCAGTTGTGCATATATAAGACACCCCGGTGTAACCACAAAATAATAAGAAGTCTCTTGTAGCCACCAAAGATGCAGGGATCGATGCGACGATCGAGGCAATTGCTGCGATGATGGATTATGCGGAGTTTTGATACCGCGAAAGTCCTCTGTGCGGTTCTGCGTGCTATGCGGTAGAATCTGATGCACGACGATTCCACTTAAAAAAGCGACAGCATCCCTTGCAATAACTTTACGACCTTTCACCACCATAACAATATCATGGAGAACGAAGAGCGCATCCAGGTGCTGGACGGACTTGAAGCAGTGCGCTCCCTACCCGGGATGTACATCGGAAGCACCGGACCTGTGGGGCTGCACCATCTCGTAAGCGAGGTTGTTGATAACAGCATCGATGAGGCGATGGCAGGGCACTGCTCCACGATAGAAGTTACATTGAATCGAGACGGCTCTGTCACAGTATCGGACGACGGAAGAGGAATTCCAGTGTACATACTCGAGGATTATGGCAAGCCCGCAGTCGAGATCGTGATGACGACGCTTCACGCGGGCGGAAAATTCGACAAGAGCGTGTACAAGGTATCTGGCGGGCTGCACGGCGTTGGCGTGTCGGTCGTGAATGCACTATCAGAGTGGCTTCGCGTCGAGATACGGAGGGGCGGCAAGGCGTATGCGCAGGAGTATGCGCGGGGAGTTCCGACGGGTGATCTACGAGTCACAGGGGGGGCCGACCGGACAGGAACTGCAATCACATTCAAGCCAGACCCCAGAATCTTTCAGGAGACTGTATTTTCGTTTGCTACTCTCTCAAAGCGGCTCCGCGAACTTGCCTACTTAAACCGCGGAGTGCATATCCTGATCAAGGATGACCGGGGCGAGCCACACCCGCCATCGGAGGATACGTATCAGTTCGACGGTGGGATTGTGTCGTTTGTCGAGTACCTGAACGAAAATAAAAATATCCTTCACAATCCTGCATATTTCAAGAAACAGAAGGAAAACACAGATATCGAGATTGCAATCCAGTACAACGAGGGATATGCAGATAATATCCTTTCGTTCGTGAACAGCATCAACACAGTGGAGGGTGGGACGCATCTGAGCGGCTTCAAAGCTGCTGTCACGATGTCGATCAACAAGTATGCGAAAGCGAACAATCTCGCAAAGAACCACAAGATCAGTGGAAGGGACACGCTTGAGGGTCTGACCGCAATAATCAGTCTGAAACTTGCGAACCCGCAGTTCGAGGGCCAGACCAAGATGAAACTTGGAAATACTGAGGTAAAAGGGCTTGTTCAGTCGCTTGTTGGAGAAGGGGTTACTGATTTCCTTGAAGAAAATCCAAAAACAGCAAAAAAGGTTATAGACAAAATGATGGAGGCCGCGGAGGCATGGGAAGCTGCGAAAAAAGCAAGAGAGTCGACAAGACGCAAAAGCGCGCTCGAAACATCGAATCTCCCCGGCAAACTTGCAGACTGCTCAGAGCGTGACCCGGCAAAAAGCGAGATATACCTCGTCGAAGGCGACAGCGCGGGCGGTTGTTTTCATGGCGATACCGAAGTCGCTCTGGCAGATGGGCGTCGCCTGAGTTTTAAGGAAATTGTGACTGAGCAGTCAATGGGCAAGGATCACTTTTGCTACACCATCCGCCGCAATGGACAGGTAGGGGTGGAGCGCATTGTCAATGCCCGGATGACCAGAGCAAATGCTGAAGTGGTTCGGATAACACTCGATACCGGCGAGACTCTGATTTGCACACCAGACCACCCCTTCATGTTACGTGATAGTAGTTATAAACCGGCAGCCTCACTGACTCCGGACGACTCTCTCATGCCGCTGTATCGCAAGCTGTCAGATATCAGCAAATCGGGGATTACAATCGAGAAGTATGAAATGGCATGGAATCCGCGCTCAGAAACCTGGCTCTTCACACACGTGTTGGCTGACCGGTATAACCGCTGGCAGGGTGTTTATGCAAAGACAGACGGGGATCACTGCTATCACACCGATTTTAACAAACATAATAACAATCCAACCAATATCCGGCGACTGCCCCGCGATGAGCATATGGCGTTGCACAGAGCGCACATCAACCGGACACTGCACACGCCAGAAGCAATCGAGAAGTATGTGATGCGGGCACATGATGCCGTTTTAAACCACAACCATCGGATCGTTTCAGTTGAGCGTGTGGATGGGCGTGTGGATGTTTATGATGCCGAGGTTCCTGGCACACACAACTTTGCGTTAGCAGGCGGCGTATTCGTGCATAATAGTGCCAAGCAGGGGAGAGACCGGAAGTTCCAGGCGATTCTTCCGCTCAGAGGCAAGATTCTGAATGTCGAGAAGGCGAGGCTCCATAAAATCCTGCGCAACAACGAGATCAGGACGATGATCACTGCGTTTGGGACCGGTATAGGGGCGGAACTTGATATTACGAAGGCGAGGTATCATAAAATATCAATTATGACAGATGCTGATGTTGACGGATCTCACATCAGAACGCTGCTTTTGACGTTTCTGTACCGCTACATGCCCGAATTGATCGAGGCGGGATATGTCTACATCGCGCAGCCGCCACTATATCAGGTCAAGAAGGGGAAGGTCAGGCGGTATGCGTTCACGGATGAGGAACTGGACGCGATACGGGCGGATATGGGGGAAAATGGCGTCACGGTGCAGCGGTACAAGGGTCTTGGTGAGATGAACCCGTCGCAGCTCTGGGAGACGACGATGGATCCGGAGACGCGGACGATGCTTCAGGTGCGAATCGAGGACGCGATGGAGGCTGACCGGATGTTTACGATCCTGATGGGTGATGCTGTCGAGCCGAGGCGGGCGTTTATTGAGAAGCATGCACGAGAGGTGGAGAATCTGGATGTTTGAGAGGTGGCACCCCTGTGCAGGTGAATAGCGAGGGTGCACAGGATCGGGTGGGGTGGTACGCGATGTGTTCGCGGTCAAACGAGGGTGAGGTAATATCCGTTCATGAAATGTAGAGCTACTAATAATAGTCTACCCGAGACAATTGTAGACGTGATGTAAAACAATGCTCTCAAGATCCCTGCGGTCAATATTGCAGGTCATTGCTGTCATATCTTGGATTGCGTCTATTGCTTGGTTCTACTTCGAACCGGGGTGGGAACCTTTAATTGCCGTTCTAACTGGAACAGCTTTTTTTATATCTTCATTTTTCGTTAGTGATGGCCACAGAAGCATTTCCACCTCCGAAAAAACAAAATCTGCCCGCGAAGAGCGCAACCGAGAGCGCATGCTTGAACTGGTCAAGAATTCTTGGGTCAAAGGTGTGCTGGAGCAATCCCTGCAGGAGGAGGTGCTGATAGAACTCGACTTGGAGGAACGAAGAGACGCCATCCTGAACCGGCAAGGAATAGAACTGCAGAGACCCGGAAAGCCCAACCGTATGCTACAACCGGGTACGAACGTGCTGCAACCGGGTACAAAGATTGTGGATGTTTTCGATGAGATGGGGAAGACCCTTATCATCCTGGGAGAACCCGGATCTGGTAAAACGACTCTGCTCCTGGAATTAGCCCATGACACCATCGCTCGCGCCGAAGAAGACCCAAAACTCCCTATTCCGGTTGTGTTCAACCTCTCCTCGTGGACAGACACCAAGCAACCGATCGCGAAGTGGTTGATGTGCGAACTTAATACCATGTGCGGAGTCCCAAAGGGAATTATCAATGATTGGATCCCGCGGAATGAGTTGCTTCTCCTACTCGATGGGCTGGACGAGGTCTCACCTAAGCGCCGCGAGGCATGCATCCATGCGATCAACGACTTTCGCCAGAAGCACGGACAGATACCACTCGCGGTCTGCTGCCACACCGCAGATTATGAAGCCATGACAACCCGCCTTGATATTGAGATTGCGGTTTCCCCGCAGCCGCTTGCAAAGGAGCAAGTTGACAGCTATCTCAATCGGATGGGTCCGGAACTTGCTGCTCTTCGTGCAACACTAAAGGACGATCCAGAACTTTATCAACTCGCCCAATCACCGCTGGTGTTGAGTATCATGACGCTTGCTTACCGCGAAATGTCAGTTCACGACCTGCAGCCGCTGGAGACGGTCGATGCTCGCCGCAAACACATCTTTGATAATTACGTTGAACGTGTGTTGCAGCCCCGTATTTATAGAACCGTCGGCGGCAATCCGGAGACCAGTTTCACGTCTGACCGGAAACAGGTTGATAGTCGTTTTTCCAAAGAAAAGACCATTCATCGGCTCTCGTGGCTTGCCAAGAGAATGTCGCAACGCAGACAGACCGTCTTCCAGATCGAGCACGTGCAACCTGACTGGCTGCCGACGCATACACAACAGCGGATCATGACTATAGGCGTTGTGGTCATGACATGGCTGCTCACCGGGATGCCTTTCGTGCTTCTATTTGGGGTGCATGGACTGTGGATGGGGGTGTGGTACGGGTTGCTCTTCGGGATGATCGGTGGGCAGGGCATCGAGCTAGAATATGAGGGGATATTCGATGAACCCGGCTCAAGGGAGGTCGGAAAGCGGGTGGAGGGCACCAAGCTAACCAGAACAGTCCCAAATGAAGGGATACATCGATCAGCGCGTAATGCACTGGTCAGCGGACTGTTCGCCGGACTACTCTTCGGTTTGCTCTCCGTGCCGGTCGCTTGGCTTATGGAGCTACACGACGTACTGTTCGTCGCACTGATCGTTGGGCTACTCAACGGGCTCCTCTCCGGACTGCATTTTGGCGGTCTCGCTTGCATCCAGCATTACGTCCTGCGCATCATGCTCCGCCTTAACGGCTCTGCGCCACTACGCTACGTCCGTTTCCTCGACTACGCAGCCGGACACATCTTCCTGCGCAAGGTGGGCGGCGGGTACATCTTCGTGCACAGGCTGCTGCTGGAATACTTTGCTTCGCTTGAGCTGGAGGAAGAAGGCGGTTGAGGTCATGTAGCCGAGACGGCGGTCCACAGGGGCACACGCACCGGAAGCTTCCGAATCCGGCTGTGCGAAGCCCTGGGTGACTGGTAGTCGCTTGTGCGTAGTTAGAAGCGTTCAAGTAGGATTACGGCGAGACATTAAGATATGGGCAGAGGGTGACTACTTTAGTATGTTGATCAGTCTCTCGATTGCGATCCTGTATTTACTGGCAAGAAAAATAACCGCGGAGGGGGAGGGGGACGCTAGAATAATTGTAACTACTCAGGTACCTAAACCACTATTCAGGGGACTTCACTATGCAGGAACTATCCGGGACCTGGAGCATACTGCAACCAACAGGGAATTTAACCGC
>JAYEGI010000229.1:0-9130 GCA_034659035.1 Methanobacteriota archaeon | reverse complement strand
TGTACGGTCCGATTGAGAATTCAACGATGATAGCACCAGCAGCTGCGATGATTGATATCATGGTGGCTGAGAACGCAGAGGAACTCGGGCTCACTGTGCAGGATCCGAACCACCCGTTTAAGAAGCTAATTTGATTCCGGGTGAAAATCCTCCTGCCTGCGCGGCAGGGGGATCTCTTTTTTATTTTTCAGAAATCATGAGAGCAATTATTTAACGGATGATTTTTTTTGGGTTTCTAAGTTTGAGTTACAAAAGGTGTAACGACGGTAAAAGAAGAAACGATATCGCGGACATTTCTGTAATGTGTGTAAAAAGATCCTGCCAAATGAGAAATTCTCTGGCAAAGGGCACGCAGATCATATCTGCAAGAAATGCGCAAAGAAATCAAAGGCGCGAAAGTCAGAAGAGCTTGCCATCGCTTGCATTTACAGTGTGCTTTCATGCTTACGACCTTTCGTGGGACGACCGAAAGATGCTGGAGAATTACACCCATTAGGTGTGAGCGGGTTCGTTCGGAGGCACTAAACTTGCTCGCCACTTTTACGAGACCCACTCCATCCAAGGGTGATGAGAACTATGGTGATGAAAAGATGTATCTACCTCAAACTGAATCGGCCCATTTTTGTTCCATTTTGGTACTGGGACAAAAGCATCGCTCCAGGTAGATTGAACTGAGTGCCACTGGTTTTTCTTGCACCATGGAAGAATTGGACTGATATTCGGCACCGAACTGATACCATTTTTGTTTCGTTTCAGTACTTGATGCAAAGATCTTACAGTATGCGATCACTCATCGATATTTGTAAAACACGCCGTATTCAGCACGCCACTTATCCATTGTCTATTGTGAACGGGGTGGCAAAAAGGAACAAAAGTGGGATCAATTTAGTGGGGCTGGATGAACCTCTTTTCATCAGCCCAGATGAGAACTTCCCGAATGCTGATTACACTATCTAAAAATCAGAGTGTTTTCACTTGAATAATTCGATTGTGCCGGCCGATTAATCGAACTCTTCCAGCCGGAGCTGCCTGAGCACACACTTCTCGCCCGGTATCTCAACCGGATACGTGCCTGTGAGGCATCCGAGACAGAGATCGCTTGCAGGAATGCCTACCGCTTCGACCAGCCCCTCGATGCTCAGGTATCCAAGCGTATCTGCGTGGATCGCGGATTCGATCTCTGGTACGCTCTTCTGCGACGCGATCAACTCCGCCCTCGTAGGCATATCGATGCCGAGATAGCACGGAGATATGATCGGTGGGCTTCCGATCCTGACATGCACCTCGGATGCGCTTGCTTTCTGCACCAGGTCAACGATCCTCCTGGTGGTGTTTCCGCGCACGATGCTATCATCGAGTATAACGACCTTTCTTCCCTTGACATTTGGCTTGATCACATTCAGTTTCAGTTGAACCGCTTTCTTCCGCACCGTATCAGACGGCATTATAAATGTGCGCCCGACATAACGGTTCTTCATCAGAGCCTCGATATACTCGGTGCCGGATTTCTTGGAGTATCCGATTGCGGAAGTGATGCCGGAATCCGGTACCGGCGATATCATGTCTGCGTCCACAGGATGCTCACCTGCCAGACGCTCCCCGATCTTCAACCTGACATCGTAGACGAGTCTGCCATCGATCACAGAATCAGGGCGCGCAAAATAGACATACTCAAAGACGCAATGTGCTGTTTTTCCGGGTTTGCACATCTGGTGGCTTTCTAGCTGGTCACCATCGATCACCAGCACCTCGCCCGGACGCAGGTCTCTCATGAACTCGCCGTCATGTACATCGATCGCCACGCTCTCGCTTGCCACAATATATCCGCTACATCCATCCGATTCGACCTTTCCGAGACAGAGCGGCTTGAAGCCGAGTGGATCCCTGACTGCAACCAGCGTCTCATTGATTAGCATCACAAATGAATACGATCCGACAATGCGTCGCATCAATCTGCGTACTGACTCTACGATATCGTTTCGCATCAATTCCTTCACAAGAAGGTGCGCAATCACCTCTGTATCCGAGTCAGAGATGAAGATGTGACCCAACCGTCCCAGTTCAAGGCGCAGTTCTTCCGAATTGGTGAGATTTCCGTTGTGCGCAATCGCAATCGTCCCGCCCTTGAAGTTGATCGTCAGTGGCTGCGCGTTCTCGATATCTGATCCGCCGCTGGTCGAGTACCTGACATGCCCGACCCCGACGCTCCCCTCGATCGATAGGAGATCATTCTTCTTAAAAACCCACGGCACGATGCCCATGCCCTTGATCGACTGGGTCTCGCCATTATGCGCAATCGCAATACCGGCAGACTCCTGTCCGCGGTGCTGGAGCGCGTACAGGGAATAGTAGATGGGAAGCGCTGCCCTCGATCCAGGGAATGCCGCGCCGACTACCCCACATGCTTCCTTCACGTATGATCACCTTATTATTGCCTTCTAACAGTTCACAGCACTCTGATAATCCATTTTTTGGATAGCAATACGCCCCCTGGGTGCCACTGCCTTATTGCCGGATCATCCTTTCTCTTTCCACTTGTAATCCCGCATCTTTCTCGATTTTCCAAATCCACATGCGACGCAGACTTTCTTTGTCTTATGATACGAGATACTACCGCAACGCCTGCACCGTATATGTGTCTTCTTCTGGCGTTTGCCCATCGATGGAGTTCCTTTCGACATTTTATATCACCTAAAATCTTTATGGGGATACATACACCACATTGTCACCGCGCACAACGACAGTTCCGATCTGGCGTATCACCTCGCCGTCTGCGAGTTCTGCAGCGTCTTCGAGTGTAAGGTTCATGTGGACGTCGTAACCCTGCAATATCCCGCGAAATTCGCGGGAACCTTTCAGTCGAACGAGGACGGATTCGTTCAGCACGTTATTCAGCTTGTCAAGCGGTCGGTTTCCCATTTGGTAAATCTCCTTTGATCATCAAGGGATCATTAAGATATGCTTGATCGATGGATGTACTTAAAGGTATCCTGATTGGTACATGTCAGGCTACTCTGGCGTTGGAAATCACCTTCGCAACCACCCGCGAGACATGGCCTCATATCACACCCTGCCCCGGACCCCATCAGCTCCGCGTCTGTACCTGCCAAACTCGGAGCTGACCAGTTCGCTGCCATAAAACACCGGCCCATCCACGCACGCACGCTCTCCCGACGGATCGATGCAGCAGGCGCCACATATCCCAAGCCCGCACTTAATGTACCTGTGTAGACTGAACTGTGCAGTCCCGCGCTGCTGCTCATTGATCATTGAAAGGAGCGCGTACATCATCGGCTCAGGACCGCAGGAGCGGATGCATCGATCGGCCATCCCGCGATCTAGCAGATCAGTGACTCTTCCGTGAAATCCGGAAGAGCCGTCATCGGTTGCGACCAGAACCTCTCCTGCATCCTCAAACCTGCGCTGGAACAGGAGTTCATCGCTCGTGCGTGCGCCAAGCAGTGTCAGCATATCATACCCTCTCCCACGCGCCGCCTCTGCAAGCGGGGCAAGCGGTGCTGCACCGACCCCCCCTGCAACGATCAACATGAGGTTATTGATATCAAACCCTCTGCCGTAGGGTCCCCTGATGCCAACTGTGTCTCCGGAGTCAAGTTCGAAGATCGCGGAGGTCGCATCCCCCACTCGCTGCACCGTGATCATGTTATGGTCTGATAGCGACATTGGAACCTCATCAACGCCCCTCACCCAGACCATGACGTACTGCCCCGGTGTGAACTCAAGCGAGAGATCGAAGACGAATGATCTGACCGATGGGGTCTCGTCTATGATATCGATGATTGTTGCGTTGGCTGGTTTCATAGTAGTCACCTGTTCATGTTGCGGTCGCTTTTGTGTATTACAACCTCTCGCGGTTCCACACTTCAAGGTGTCGCGAGTTGGTTAATCGCGTCTCACACATACAAACATGGACTACAACCGCAGAGTACGCAAAGGGACGCGGAGAGGAAATAACCGGTCAAATTCTTGAACTCTTGAGACACTATCGATTTGGGTCTTTAGTATCTCGCGTTGCAGTGACCAGAACCCCGGAGATTTGTAACTACTCAGGTACCTAAAACCACTATCGGGGACTTCACTATGCAGGGACTACCTGGGAAATAGGGGATACTGTAACCAAACCGGGAATTTAACCGCAGAGTGCGCAGAGAGACGCAGCGGGGAAATAAACGGTTAAATGCTTCTAGCGTTCCTCTGCGCCCTCCGCGGTTATTTTTCTTGCCAGAAAGTACAGAATCGCAATCGGGCAACCAATCAACATACCTGAGTAGTTACGGAGATTCTTGATATTTTCGAATCAAGGTTTTGGAAAACCACAGAGGACACAGTGTGACACAGAGGGGCGAAAGATGAAAATAACAACTCCCTGTGATCCCCTGTGATCCCCGTGGTTTAATCTTCCTTACCATAACCAGATCCTCCGGAAGAGTGAAAAAGTGCATGCACTCGCGAATTACCCGATAGCCGCCGACTTTCCACCAAGCAGGTGCGTAGATCACAGGATCTAACCCGCAAACCCGTTTGTACATCTGCGTGCCCGGCAGAAACGCGCCCATACCATACACCGGTCTTCTGCTATTCCTGATACCGTCGCAACATCTATAAGCGATCCAGCGATAACGGTATGCAGGTGAATATATGCTTAAAGTTTATGCGAATGGTGATTTCGTGCCACAGGATCAGGCAGTGACCTCGATCTACGACCACGGCTTTTTATACGGCGATGGTGTCTTCGAAGGCATACGCGCATACAACGGGCGTGTCTTCCGTCTGGATGAGCACATCGACCGTTTATACGATTCGGCGATGGCGATCATGCTGGATATTCCGCTCTCGAAGGATGAGATGAAACAAGCCATCCTCGAAACGATTCGTGCCAATGATCTTGTGGATGCATACATACGACCGATCGTCTCCAGGGGGATCGGCGATCTTGGTCTCGATCCAAGAAAGTGTCCGGTTCCGAATTTGTTCATAATATGCCAGCCATGGGGCGCAATGTACGGTGATCTATATGACAAAGGCCTTTCTGCGGTTACGGTCACGGTACGGAGGAATGCACCGGAATCGCTCTCCCCGAATATCAAGTCCTTGAATTATCTCAACAACATCCTTGCAAAGATCGAAGCGAACCACAAGGGTGGCGATGAAGCGATCATCCTCGATGTGCGCGGGTATATCTCGGAAGGATCCGGCGATAACATCTTTATCGTAAAAAACGGAACAATCTCGACGCCACCAGCCATGAATAACTTGCGCGGGATCACGCGTGCAGCAGCCATCGAGATCGCGCAGGATCTCGGCTACCCGCTGCTGGAGGCCGATCTCGGGCTATTTGACCTGTACACCGCGGATGAGGTCTTTGTGACCGGCACCGCAGCCGAGATCGCGCCGATCACGATGGTCGATGGGCGTCCGGTCGGCGATGGGTCGGTCGGGACGATCACGAAAGAGTTGATGCATAGGTTTAAGGAACTGACACAGACCGAAGGGGCGCCGATTTAGACGCGATCGGCTTGTAGCTTGTGGTGTTCAACATGTAGTTGTGAACGCTGGAATGGGGGGAAGGACCATGACACAAACGCTGGTAGAAAACGGAGGTCAGGTAGTCCTGATTAGGAAATTAAGGGAACGGTATGGCTTGGTCCGGGAATGCTCGTTGAAGAGATCGGGACTGATGAAGGAATATTTATAAAACCGATTCAAAACCAATTTGATCGCTGGAGCGAATGGACATATCCCCCAAGTGATACGGAGTTAAAGTTAAGATACACGGTTATGCGGCTTCCTTCGAACCCCACATTGAGGTTGCGCCAACAGTGGTTCGCGAGAATCGCTTATGCTGTCAGAAGGTAGCTGCTTGCGACCTAGACAAGTCAGTTCATCCTGTGGAATAGCGAGATTCGCATCGTATATCCGGAAGATCAGAAGCAACTGAGTGCCGAACAGCAAGTCAATCGCGTAATACATCGTCAGCCATAGGGTACGGACCCGCGGATCGAACTTGAACGCCCACGCAGACGAACCGCGGGATTGTGTGGGCAGGGGCATGGGGTGAGAATGGATCCCCGCGGCTTTCACCGTGTAATCATACCTGCACCCCCCATCACCATCAGCGCATCGAGAGATGTGACCACGTCATCGCCATCAACGTCCGCCTCCTCACTCCATTCGCCGCGGGCAGCCATCTCAAGCACAATTACAGCGTCTGCCGACGTGATCACTCCGTCGTGGTTCAGATCGCCGCGGGACGCTGTTACTGATAGCACCTGACTCACCTGACCCGTTGCCCCTTTATCGTCGGTCACAGTCAGACTTACGACATAGTAGCCTTCCGTTTTATAAGAATGCGTTATCATCGCATCTGTTCCGGTTGTTATGTTCCCGTCTCCATAATCTCCGAATTTCCAGCTGTATGCAACGATGTGTCCTTCAGGATCCGGATCACCGGACGCGGACGCGTTGAAAGTAACCGTATCCATGGTTCTCAGGCTATCAGGCGAATAAGTGAAGTTTGCGACAGGAACCTTGTTAATATCCACGATCGCTGCGGTCTGGTTGCTGTTTCCTGATCCGTCCACAGCAACAACGGTAAGCATGCAGTCGCCCGAGTCTATCGTAGCAGTATCAAGCTTGAACCTCGGATTGCAGCTTCCGGAATCATTCACAGCGGCAAGCTTATCGTTCACATAGAGCGCAGCATGACCCGTACCGTCGCTGCTGCCGCTGCCGGTGCTGCCGGTGTCGCTTACGTCCGCCTCTACCGTGAATCTGCCTGAGACGATGTCACCGGGGCAGGGGGAGATCAGGTATACTGCGGGCGGTGTTGCGTCTTTGGGCGTCTCCTCGACATAGATGTTGTCCCAGACACTTGTTGCATATTTACCACGCAACAACACGCTTGAGAGGTTGCCAGTGTGCTCCGGGATGTCTAATGAAAGCTCCAGCCTGTTATCCAGATACGCATGCATCCTGCCCGCATCGTTGTCCACCACCAGTTTGAAGTTGTACCGCTTGTTCCGGGAGAATGGATAGCTTTCATAAGCACTGTCGCCCGCCCCGGTTTCGGTGTCGTACCAGTAGATCACGAACGTTTCATCACCGGTCTTTGCATTAAAGCCGTACGATCTGGCGTGTGGTACGCTTCTATCCTGCGTGACTTCGACGCCTGCGTATGAACTCCCGGATTTGTCGTCAGTGATCTCAAATACACCTCCTACCACTGCACTTTCCATTAAGAAGTCCTGATCGATGTGGGCATGAGCTCCGATGCCTGCAAGGTCATCCAGAACCAGCACGCCGTTTCCACCGAGATCGGCGACATGGCAGTCATCAGATGAACTCACGTGCCACACGCCTGATGAGAAGAGTGTATTCTCGAATTGATCGTTAAAGATACAGCCTTTCGTAGCACGGACATTGTCAAAAGCGGCTTCTATCGGAACGCTTCCTGCTTCGCTTGCACCAAAGCCGATGTCGCCCCTCTTATTCACATCATCGATCACCGACAGAACAGCATATTCACTGGTCGATGGGGAGTTGACGTACACGGTTATGCGATCTCCTTCGAAGCCTACCTTGAGGTGGCACCAGTATTGGTTCGCAAGATCGCTTACGATATCTGAAGATAGTGACTTGCGACCCAGACACACCAGTTCGTCCTGCGGGATATCAAGGTCGCCATTCGCATCGTACAACCTGAAGACGAAGACCTCTCCGGTCCACCCGCCATCGTTCTCTATACTTACGCCCGCTATATATGCGCCGCCGTAGGGGCGTGCCTCGCTCAGAATGATCGAATCCCTGCCGAGGACATAAGCATGAGCAGCAGAGCCTTCGGTTCCAGGATCCATGAATGCTATATCAGCCTCTACCGTGTAATCCGTCCAGCCGGATGTTCCTCGCATCTGGGTGACCGGGTCATAACCATCAGGGGCAGGGGAGGTCGTCCAGAGATAGTTATTGCTGCCGGTGTTTATGTGCCAATCGCCCTTGGTCGGCGACCATACGGCAAGAGAGAAATCGGTATCCTCGAAATCGTCCTTGAATTCGTTGGTGATCTTGTTTTCAGGTTCTGTCCAGTACTCGTTTTCGTCTATGTTGTCTGATACCCCTACACTGAGGTTGTATGTGCCGAGGGGCAGGTTATCGAATTTTAATACGTAGTTTCCCGCGGAATGTTCGTCTGCTGCGAAAGGTTCTTCTAATGGAATTTTACTGCCTTCGCCCTCGAGATACGCGGAGAATCGGTCTTTCCAGAGTCCGGTCAGGTTTTTATCTGAAGAGCCGCCAGCGCGGCTGTTGTCGTAGTATGCTGACGTGTCTATTGATAGGGTTCCGTTGACCATGGTAAGCTCGGCAGAGTTTATGGCTGCGGAGATGGTGGGGAAGTCGTGTCTCCGGTGGTAATGATCCTCCCAGAAGACGCCGTGGAACGGGTCTGAGATGTCGTATTTGAATGCTTCAACGCCGCAGAACCAGCAGCAATTAGAACCACTTGTGTCATCCAGTTCGAGACGGTATGCAGTTACTAATTCATCATCGGTTAGAGGGGATAGTGTGTAATTGATGCAGTTTGAACCGGAGATGTCTGTGTCGAAGGTGTGCCAGCAGTTTGCTATCCCGAGTCTGACATGTGTTCTGTTCCAATTGTTTCGGAGGGAGGTGGGGAGAGTTTCGAGGTATATATCTATGCCTGAGAGTCCGGGAGTCTCGTAAGAACTATTTCCAAAAGGATAATATGCCTTATCGTTTGTGTAAGTACCCGGCGGATTGTAATAATATCCATCTGGGTTGGACGTCCATAGATATGTTCTATGTATCTCATGAACATGACTATCGCGTAGTTTGCCCATACGGTCATAAGCCACCCTATATGGTCGTTCCCCGATGTTTCGCACCCAGATGAATATTGGCTCATAATCATATTCGTGCCATGCTCCAAAGCAGTCTTGACACTGCCAATACACAAAGTATTGTATCACGTACGCATCAAACTCTGCATAAGGATCGTGTCCCTTGACAACACGATAATAGACTGCATCAGGACATTGATCGGTACGGTTATACAGCCATGGCTTATAATCATTGGCGATATCGTAAGCGGTTT
>JAYEGI010000228.1:0-9156 GCA_034659035.1 Methanobacteriota archaeon | reverse complement strand
TGGGGATACATCTGAATATGTCACTATTGTATAATATATATTTAAATCATGGATGCGATCCGAATATCAAACGGGAACGGTTAATGGAGGGCTGGGTTGCTTAACCGAACACACATGCAGTATCCCCTATTTTCCAGGTAGTCCCTGTATAGTGAAGTCCCCCGATAGTGGTTTTAGGTACCTGAGTAGTTACGATAGAACGTGCTAAAGAGGAGAGTATTCATTGATATCTCTGTTTTAATAAGAGGTTTGTTATACGAATAATCCGACTCAGCTTTGATCATCAAGATGGTTAGTAGAAACTAGTTGATAAGCGTTATTAACCACAAAGTCGTCGTTGAGGTGCTTGATGTGTTGAAAAACTTGAAGAACAAGGACTTCACATCACTGTCGTTCTAATTCATGCACGCTACATTCGAGGTAGTGCCAGAAGAACAATATGTCAAAAAAATGGGACGGCTGCGGGAAACCATCAAAGAAAAGGATCCATGACATCTGGCAACTGCGCGTGCTTCCGGAATTGATATAATTGCATACGATAGGGACTTTGATGGGTTTAAAGAATATTTTACACCTAAAAAGTTCATTGTTTCGATAAATTTTAGATTTTACGATACAGTTTACTAAAAAACCGTTCATAACATCAGTAATCACCGTATTCTCTCTCTGACACCAACGCTTACCCGGTTGCGGATGTGGGTGGTGGTAGATCCGGGTTTCGTATGCTATTAAGCCACTCGGGGCGTACGAAGGGTTTTGGTGTTTCCCGAAAGAATATCGATATCTTTAAGAAATTTCCGATCTAACATCCCACCCAACAGGGGCATTTAACAGGAGATCTTATTGATGAAACAACTGAAAACTCCATTAGTGGTGTTGAACTTCAAGACCTATATCGAGGCAACCGGCAAAAACGCTGTCCGCCTCGGCGAGATATGCAGCGACGTTAGCAGGGATGCGGGCATCACGATCGTAGCCGTGCCACAATCCTCAGACATCCGCCCGGTAGCAGAGACCGGCGTCCCGGTATTTGCGCAGCACATCGATGGCGCATCCGCAGGCAGCGGCACCGGGCACGTGCTTGCAGAAGCTGTGCGTGATGCAGGCGCGATCGGGACATTGATCAATCACTCAGAGCGGAGGCTCACGCTCGCCGAGATCGACGCTGCAATCCAGGCGGCACGCCGCACCGGCATTGCAACGATCGTGTGCAGCAACAACATCGCAACCACGAAAGCAGCCGCAGCATTAAAGCCGGATTTTGTCGCAATCGAACCGCCTGAATTGATAGGTACTGGAATACCAGTCTCAACGGCCGATCCAGGGATTGTTTCCGGTGCGGTGGAGGCTGCCAGGGCAATCGATCCTGACGTCCCGGTGCTATGCGGCGCTGGCATCTCAAAAGGTGAAGATATGGCGGCAGCGCTGGAACTTGGCGCGGAGGGCGTGCTGCTCGCATCCGGAATCGTCCGCGCACCCGACCCGAAAGCAGCACTCATGGATCTGGTATCCGAAATCTGAGTGATGAGGACGCGGGTAGCGATAACAGGTCAGCCCGGGGTCGGGAAGACGACGGTCTGCAGGGCTGTTGTCGATCGTCTGGACAGAAGTACCGGCGGCATGGTCTGCTCTGACATCACAGAAGGGGGTAGCGGGGGCGGAAATAACAGGGGCAGACGGGCGGGGTTTGAACTGCTCGATCTGCAGACCGGCGTAAAGGGTGTGCTTGCTCATATTGGAGGGGATGGACCCCGGGTCGGGAAGTATCGTGTCAATCTGCACGATCTGGACCGGGTCGGGGTACATGCAATTTTGAACGCGATTGGTACTGATCTGATCGTGATCGATGAGATCGCGCCGATGGAACTTATGTCGCAGAGGTTTATCCGGGCGGTGGAAGAGGCACTGGCGTCTGATAGGGATCTGCTTGTCGTGCTTCACCAGCGATCGACTCATCCTCTGGCAGAGCGGATCAGGGCAGAGTTCGATCTGATCGCGGTGACGAAGGATAACAGGGACGTGATTGTGGGTGAGATTGCCGGGCGATTTGAGCCACTCTGAATGGGGTTGGCGGAGCTGATGCTGTTGGTTTTTGGGGGTGGATCAGGAGGATTTCAGGTTTCTTTGAAAGTCAGGTTGGACTTGTGGAGCTGTACGATATGCACTGGAATCGTTGAGAGACCTGGCGGGAGCATCAGGGTTGGGCGCGAGGTTGATAAGGGGGGTTGTGTTTGCGATTATGTTGTGAAGTTTCATGTTTTATTATAAAATATTTTTATTAATCGAAAGATTTAAGTACTGTTGCTTACACTCCTATAATCAGATAAGTAAATCAATCGACAAGTCTGAACAAAAGGAGGCAAACAATAGGAACAACCATAACCCCCACGACCACCGCTCCACCGAACCGCGGCAGGGTAAAACTCCAGCCGTGGAGATCATAAACTTCAGAAAGAGCTACTGCATCGGCGAAATGGAAGTTCCGATATGGAGCGGCAGCGATCTGTCGGTTTGGAGTACCGGATCAATACCGGGCACGGGACTATCTGGCTCGGACGGGAATGTGGGGTGCGATCTATGAAACAACGGCGGAGTCGTGACGGAGTCAGCAAAGGTATATGCAAGCATCACCACCGACAACGTGCCTGCAAAGATATACACCATGCTGAAAAGATAGGGACCTATAAATCACTGACATTCCGCAGGTCGTTATCAATTTTTCACAATTTCTACTGATATCGGTTTTGAATATCCAAAAAATATTATTTTTATACTGTAGTGGCACAACATATCCGATTTTAACATGGGCTGCATCACATCTCGCATTCCGCGCGTCGTTTTTCAAAAATGTGGCTTTTAATATTTTATGGTTGCAACAATTCCATTCAATGATATCATCTGCAGATTTACGCGGATACCCGGGTAACAAATCTGTGTCTGATCCGCGTTAATCAGCGGTTCATTATATATTTAACCAACCAGGGTTACTTAAAAAGTGTCTCAAATATAATACTTTTCACATTCTTCCCCCATCATGCTCAAAATACCCCGTAACTCTTCAGTCATGTTCGCCATTATACCAACCGAGTCCTGATAACTGTAAAACCAGACTTTTGCATGCGATATCCCATTCGCACTAACATCGAGCACCTCGATGTAGATGTCGTTGTTCAATGCTATGTGTTCATCGGTCCCTATGGTGACGTTTGTGGTCTCCGCAGCAGCAGTCATCGAAAATATTAGTGCCAAAAGAACCGTTATCGCCAGAATTCTGCAGCCATTCATCAATATCAACCTTACGCATTCGACCCCATATAAACATACGGGATATGGGGGAACGTCATCATTTAAGTATCAGTACACCCAAACATCATAATCATTCGATGAAGATGATCGTTTTTGATATGGACAGTACGCTGATCGACGCTGAAACTATTGACGAACTTGCTGCGGCGGCCGGCGTTGGTGATCGTGTTGTAGAGATCACAGAGCGGGCTATGAACGGAGAACTCGACTATGGAGCGGCTCTCCGTGAGCGTGTCGGCCTACTGAAGGGGCTTAGCGTCGAGCGTGCCAGGCACGCTTGCGAGAGTCTCCCGCTGATGCCCGGAGCAAGAGAACTGGTGGGTGCTGCCAGGCGCATAGGATATCAGACCGCTATAGTCACGTGCGGTTTTATGATCTCTGCGAGGCATATCGGGGAAGTACTTGGCATAGATCACGTGATCGCAAACGATCTGGCTACGAACGGTGAAAAACTCACCGGAGAAGTGGTCGGCAATCTGACAGAGGCTGACTCGAAGGCACGCGTGCTCAAAGATCTTGCTCACCGATGTGGAATCGATACATCGGAGTGTATCACAATCGGCGATGGTGCGAATGATATTTACCTGTTTGCAAATGCAGGGTATTCGATCGCATTCAATGCAAAGCCGATCCTGAAAGAGTACGCAGATGCAGTGGTCGATCAAAAAGACATGAGGGCGATCATCCCGATCATCGAAAAGATAGAGAAATGAGCAAGATCCGAAAACGGAGAGGCACAATATCAGCAGTAAGCTGAAAAAGGAGGATACCAAGCAAATGTTGAAGGAATTACAGGATAAAAAAGCGATACTTGTGAAGGAACTTGAAGAGCACAGGGACAAGCGCAATGAATTGAATACCGAGGCAAGCAAATGGTCCGCAGAGCGCAATAAGTTGAACCGGACATCACGGATGCTGACGGACGAGGCACAGCAGTTCAAACACGAACGCGACGAGTACAATAAAAAAGTAAGCGAGCACAAGGTTAAGAGAGACGAATGTAACAAGAAGATCAATGCTGCCAATGCAAAGATCGAAGAAATCAAGAAAGACGCAAATCTCACCGGTGCATCCGTAAGCGAACTCAAACAAGAGATTGAAAGCCTTGAATTCAAGCAGCAGACCAACGTTTTATCGTCAGAAAAGGAGAAAGAACTTGTCGGCGCGATCGCCACACTGGTCAGCGAATATAAGATGAAGATGACAGAGATCGAGAGAAATGCAGGACTCAAGTCAGCGCTTGGGGAGCTGGAGGGCTTGAGTGAAGAGGCGTCTCGATATCATGAAGAGGTTACGGAATTTGCAGATCTGGCACAGGAATGCCATGATAAGATGATTAAGGTGTTTAGGGAGGGTGAAGGCATCAGAGTCAAATCAGATCGCATCCATAGAAAATTCGTAAAAATTCAGGACGAAGCAGACCGTCATCACCACAGGTTCATCAAGACCCAGAAGGAAATCAGGGAACTGGAGAAGATGATTTCCAGCATCACAAGACGAGGCAGAGAGGATAAGAGGAAAGTGGAACGAATGAAGGTTAGAAAAGAGGCCGAGTCGATATACAGTCTGTTCAGACGGGGGGAGAAGATCAGTACCGAGGACTTGATGTTGCTTCAGCGGTCTGACCTGCTATGATTTATGAGAACTCTTGTATTATGCCTGGATCGGGATGACGATATTGGACGGAAAGCCGGCATTGCAAGTCCGGTTATTGGCAGAAGCGCAAACATAGAGGCAGCAACGAAACTTGCTGTGGCGGATCCTGAGGATTCGGATATCAACACGATCTTTGGCGGGATACGGGAGTACGATCGGCTGAGCGCAGCTGGCACGGATGTTGAGATCGTCTGCATAGCAGGAGATCGTGATGTCGGAGTGATATCTGATAACAAGATCGCTTTGCAGATAGACGATCTCCTTGATAACGGTGAGTTTGGGAACGTGATCTTCATATCAGACGGAGCCGAGGACGAGTCTGTACTGCCGATCATAGAGTCGAGGATAAAGATAAATTCGGTCAAGCGGATCCGGGTCAAGCAGAGCGAAAGCATAGAGAGCACATATTACCTTATTAAAGAGGTTCTCAGTGATCCGAAGATCAGGGGCGCGATATTCATTCCGATCGGGCTTGCTTTCATCGTATTTGCAGCTTCGGTTATATTTAAACGACCCGAACTAGCGGTTTCAGGCATTCTCGGGGTTGTCGGGACTTATCTCCTATATAATGGTTTTGGAGTCGGATCGTCCATAGACCGATGCCGTGAAACCGCAACGGATTCCCTGTACCGGGGCAAGATCAGTTTCATCACATACATCGCAGCGATCATACTCGGAATCATCGCAACCGTGCAGGGGGCAAATGCCTGCTGGGACGGAATTACCGGTGAGATTTTTCCGGGATATGTCCTATTATCGATGATCTTTGTGCAGGCATCGGTCTGGTGGTATGTGTCTGCCGGATTGTTCTTAGGTTCTGGCAAGATCGTTGATCTGCGTCTAGAAGGAAGTGCCATCGGGAAGGCGTGGGCATTTCCGTTCTTCGTTGCTTCCGCCGGACTCCTTCTATGGGCTGCAAGCGCATACATCCTCACAACCACAGAGTATCAGCAGGGTTACGGCATCCAGGATCTCATATTCTCGATCGTGGGCGCTATCGTAATCGCGCTTTTAGGGATATATGTTGCGACAAAGAGGTACGGGGAACGGAAATGAAGTGCCTGACCTTAATCATAATCGACGGATTCGGGATTGCCGAGCCGAGCCGCGGCAACGCGATCGCCCATACAGATACGCCCAATCTCGACCGTCTGCGCAAAGAATATCCGACATGTGCCCTGCAGGCGTCGGGTGAGGCGGTCGGGCTTCCTGATGGACAGATGGGTAACTCCGAAGTCGGTCATCTGAACATCGGCGCCGGAAGGATCGTGTATCAGGATTTGACCCGTATAAACCTTGCAATATCTGATGAAACGTTCTTTAAAAATCCGGTTCTACGAAATGCGATCGAACACGCAAAGACGCGTGGATCCTGCCTGCATCTGATGGGGCTTCTCTCGGACGGTGGCGTGCATAGCCACATCACACATCTCCGCGCTCTTCTGGATATGACGTCGGCAGCGGGGGTGCGCACGCAGATACATGCGTTTCTCGACGGCAGGGATGTTCCGCCGAAGAGCGCACTTAAATACATCGGCGCGGTCGATGACATGATCGATGGTACGGTCGGCGGATTCCGCGTGGGCACTGTGATGGGCAGATACTATGCGATGGACCGTGACAACCGCTGGGATCGGATAGAGAAAGCGTATCGGGCTCTTGTTTCAGGTGAGGGCATACCTGTAGAGAGCGCGTCCGGTGCCGTGGCAGAGGCGTACGCACGAGGCGAGACTGATGAGTTCGTGCTGCCAACGGTCGTGAATGACCACATCCCGATCGCGGATAATGATTCGGTCATATTCTTTAACTTCAGACCGGATCGCGCCCGCCAGATCACCCGTGCGTTCGTAGACGATGATTTCAGCCATTTCAAGCGCAGCAAGTTAAGTAACCTCTGTTTCGTGTGCATGACCGAGTATGACGCAACCATCGATGCTCCGGTTGCGTTTGCGCCGGAAGAGATCAAGAATACGCTCGGCGAAGTCTTATCAAAGCACGGGATTACACAACTGCGGATTGCAGAGACTGAAAAGTATGCGCATGTCACATTCTTCTTTAACGGCGGCGTCGAGACTCCGAATCCAGGCGAGGACCGCTGCCTGATACAGTCTCCGAAGGTGGCAACGTACGACTTAAAGCCAGAAATGAGTGCTTATGAGGTCACCGATGCCGTGATCGAGAGGATCGGGTTGTATGATGTGATCATTCTAAACTATGCAAACTGCGACATGGTCGGGCACACCGGCATCTTCGATGCTACCGTGCATGCGGTGGAAACGGTCGATACCTGCGTTGGTAGGGTCATCGGTGCGGTTCTGAAGGTTGGCGGGTCTGCGATCATCACGGCAGATCACGGCAATGCCGAGAAGCTGGTTGCTGAGGATGGTACGCCATATACTGCACACACCACGAATCCTGTGCCGCTGATACTGGTCACGGATCAGGCGGTCGGTGTCAGGGACGGAAAACTTGCAGATATCGCGCCTACGATGCTTGAGATGCTTGGCGTGCCTAAACCCGCGGAGATGACAGGGGAGTCGGTTGTGGTGCATGGCTGATTTACTCGATCAGGCGTCGAAAAAAAGAAGACGGGCAATGGTTCACACCTCCGCTACTGACAACTCTTTTTGAGTGTCTGTATCCGCAGGATCGTGAGAGCGTCGAGCGAGGTGGCGTGGTGGTCGCCGCTAACGTCTGCATCCGCACCCAATCCGCCGCTGGCTGCGATTACAAGCGCGATCGCGGCGTATGCGGATATGATCCGGTTGTCGTGGTTGAGATCGTCCTTCAGCGATATGTCGCCAGCCCCTGGGCGTATGAACGGGGAGCGGTCGATGCTGCCCCTACCGCCCGGGATCGAGTAGGGGCCGTCGCCGATGCTGTCCCCGTCCGGGTCAGTGCTGTTGTAATCTGAGTACATCCCGTATCGCGAGTAAATTAAGCTGTGATTGCGGTTTAATCAGCTTAGAAAGCGGGTCCACGAAGAGAATGTTCTCTCTAACAAAATATCGCTTCGAAATCTCATCGACCTCACTCATACCGATCTTATCCCGCTCCACAAACTCTCTCAAGATACCGATCAATCTTTCATAATGCACATTGCAAATTTTGTCACCCACCGATATTTCAGCCCCGAGTTCATTAACAATCTTGAGTTCTGTCTCTATCATACTGGAAGTCATGTTAAACATTTCATCAGCCTTCTTTCCCCGGTCTTCGGAGTTCACGAGTTCAACGAGACAGATTGGCTTGCCGCCACAACGATCCCATGCGATTTTCTTCTCAGCATCACTGAAGTTGTATCTGTCTAAAAAATCCATGGTCGTTTCGTAATCAAAATCATCCACCAGGAGATACCTGCATCGCCCGGAGAGCATCGCCTCGCTGTACACTTGCTCGAGAAAGAGCGAGTCTGATGTCACCACAAAGACGTGCGCCAGGTGCAACTCTTTGGTAAGCCGCACAAGAAAATTGAACAATTTGTAAATCAGGAGCCCATCGATCTTCATATCTCCGATTACCTGCAATTCATCGATTATCAGTATCGGTACACGTTTTTCTGAGATCTCGGTAAAGAAACGTTCAATGTATTTGAACATGTCTTTGCTTTTATCCTTTTTCCAAAATATCTGTTCAAACAGATTCAGCGGTATTGGGATTCCGCTAACGACCCTCAGATCATTCAATACCGATGTTGCATACTCACTGATGTTATCGATCACCCCTCCTTCATCGATATCAAATAACACAGTGAGAAAATCTTCATAACCTGTAATAAACCGCCCACGCAGGTTAACATAAAATGGAAGATAATCCCCTGGCAGTTCTTCAATCAGATAGCTGATCAGTTCGGTCTTTCCTGAGTTTATCGGTCCGTAAATGAACGTGATAAGTCGGGGTTTCACACGCAGTATACTCATTATCTCTTGTACTTCTGGTTCCCTGTTGTGAAAAGTCACTTCCATACATTACGTTACTTTGTTTATGTTTTATATCAATTATTCCTCTGAATTGTACCAACTCGCCCACAGCCCCCCATAACTCATCCGCACCACCACGCCCGCGCACATAACCACCACCACAAACACAGCACCCGGGTCGTGCTGCCCCCTCACGAGCGCAAGCGGCATCAACCGGCGCGCCGATTAGCATTGTTCGCAGAACGGTGGGGATCCACAGAAAAAATTCTTGATT
>JAYEGI010000227.1:0-9225 GCA_034659035.1 Methanobacteriota archaeon | reverse complement strand
CTGGGCGCCGTGAACCGCGTGCCGTCAAACGGCGGCGTAAACCTTATCCGTTACTCACTAAACCACGAGAAGAAGCTCGTAACGAATTATGTGGAGGTGTGATATCCGCTTAAGGTAGTGTCATTGCGATCATGGAGGACTTTGTATGTTTGTACTTCTTCGAGTTACCCTCTGATTTGGAGGGGATACCATTTATCGTTCATTTATTCATTTATCGTTCGTTTATCGGCAATATCTACAAGATCCCATATGTTGTTCAGATAATTGATCATCTCATAGATCTGCGCTTGATCATAGCGTTCCCAGTAGGTTTTAACCGGCTCTTTGCTATCGTATTCGAATGTTGCATCCCGGGCACTCTTGACAATTTTTTAAATTCTTCTCCGCGCTGTTTAGGAGGCATAGGAGGGAATCTACCAATAAGTATATAAGTATATAAGTATGGCTGTAAATACGTCCATATAATGTATAGCTTATGCAATGTTTCCACGATGATCGCATGTAGAGATGCGATTGTGTCAAGCGCATTGATCAGAGCGTTATAGGTGTCACGTGGTCGAACTTGCAGAGGTGGGTTGCGGAATGATTGGGCAGCTGACTGATAATAATGTCCCAAAGCCCTATCAGGTCGTGAAACTCGCCTTCAAATGAGTAAACAGGCGTAGCCAGAGGAAAAGCTACAACTGGCCTTAATTTCTCCGTTTCATCCTATTTAATCCACTCCCGAATCCATAGAGAATATGCTTCAGAATCCGGATAATTGAAATCTTTGAGTCCGGTTCTGTGAGGGGAGGGGTCATAGTAATAAAAGACCCCGGAAAAAATTAAAAAATCTCAAGACGACCATATCTTATGATATGTGTAACAAAATTATGATCTTATGCATTTCCTCATGACAAACGACGTGGAGAGCTTCTCGATTCCGCTTAACCGGCTGAGTCCTGATACCGCAAGAGAGGTCTATGAAGTCGGACTCCCCCGCCTGCTCGACGTTTACGCAAAGACCGACATACGGTGCACATTCTATTTCACAGGGAAGATGGTGGAGATGGTGCCGGAGGCGGTAGAACTGGTGCTTGATCACGGGCACGAGATCGGCTGCCATGGATACGACCATTCCCCGGATCGTGCGTTTGATCTGATGGATCTCGATGAGCAGATACTGGAGTTGAAGCATGCGAAGGATGTGATCGAGGGTGTTTCCGGAAGAATTTATGATTTCAGAGCGCCCGCACTGCGGATCAATGAGTACACAGTACGTGCGCTGGAAGAGACCGGATTTACGACCGACAGTTCGATCGCATCCCAGCGGTTCGATGGACCGCTCACTTTCGGCTCAAAACGGAAGTTGAAGTGGCTAATTGCGCCGCGGTCGCCGTATCATCCATCGTATGACTCGATCGTCAAGAAAGGCGGGTCGAAGGTGCTTGAGATTCCGATATCCGCGTTTGTTTCCCCCTATATCGGGACCGTGATGCGGGTAAGTCCTGCGGTGCTAAAACTCATCGAGAAGATTGTTTTTTTTGAATCGTCAAAGACCCGAAAGCCCGTTGTCTTCCTGTTCCATCCGAATGAGTGTCTTGATGCAAAGCCCGGTGCGGTGGCTGCGAGGCGGGCGGGCAATGTGATTGAGTACATATTTGCGGATGTCATCAGGCAGCGGCTCAAGGTCAGGAATCTGGGGTTGCGCGCCGCGGAACTGTTGGAGGAGGTTGTTCTGCGCGCGAAAAAGGCGGGGGGAGAGTTTATAACGGTACGGGAGTATTCGAGAGTTGAAGGTCAGATCAAATAGATGGCGGTTTGTGACCGGGAACAGGGCAGGGAAGATTCTTATATTTATGAGTCGGATGTACCCACGTTCTATCACCAGCTCGGGTGGAGGAATGTGGTTGCAGACTACCTGATATTCAGACGCTCAGATGAAAATGAATCCGTGCTTGTAGTATAACTACACAACAAAGAAGGACCTGGATGGATTGCAACGAAGAAGATAACACAACAAGTTATATTTAAAGAAAGGCTATGCTATACCGATATGACAGTAACAATAGTTGCGGTTTATGAGGGTGGTATATTCAAACCTCTCCAAAAAATAGCTCTCCCTGAGCACAAACGTATGCGTTTAGTAGTTCTACCGGAAGAGGATGGGGAATTGTTGGAATTGCAGAAGAAGGAACTATCAAGCATAATTGATATTGGGGAGAGTGGCATCAGCGATGTTTCACGTAGACATGACCAATACATCTACGAGGGATAACAAGACGTGTCACACATATTCGTTGATACCTGTGCATGGCATGTACTTCTGGATATAAGTGATGCTAATTACCATGCTGCGATGAATTTATTACCGCTTGCGAGCAGAATATATCGGATCCGGACAGGGCTGGGAAATGGAGATCAGTGAACTTCGCACCGGAGAAGAAGACGCGTGGGATTCTTATGTCTATGAGTCGGACGAATCCACGTTCTATCACCAGATCGGGTGGAGGGATGTCGTTCTGAAGACTTACGGGCACAAGCCGCGCTATCTGGTTGCGAGAGGGGATGATGGTGGGATCGTCGGAGTTCTACCGATGTTTTTGATGGAGAGCCGGATTTTTGGCAGGAAGTTGGTATCGGTTCCATTTGCACCGTATGGTGGGGTGTGCGCTGATGATGCCGGGGTTGGGCGCGCGCTTATGGAAGAGGGAAAGCGGGTGGCGAAAGAGGAGCGGGTGGATTATTTTGAAATCAGACAATTTGCTATGAGTGACTCCGGACTTGTTACAAACGAGGCTTATGTCACATCAATCTTAACGTTGGATCGAAATCCGGAAGTGGTGCGGGGTGCATTTCGTAAGAGCATGAGACGGTATATACGAAAAGCTGCCCAACATAACTTTCAGGTCAATATGGTCTCAAAAGACACAAAAGAATTTTATGGAACATATTCACAGAGTATGCGCAAGTTGGGAACGCCCGCGCATGGTCCTGCATTTTTCAGAAATATGTTGCTTGAATTCCCAGAAGATATAAATATAGCAACCATAGAGTATGATAGAGAAGTGATATCAACTATGTTACTGTTATATTTTAAAAATACGGCGATATATGGCTGGGGTGCATCCTTAAACGAATATTTAAAACTAAGCCCCAATTATTTGCTTTTTTGGGATGCTATAAAAGATAGCTGTGAAAAGGGTTTTACTTTCTTTGATTTTGGTCGGAGCCAACCGAACACAGGGGTGTTTCTTTTTAAGGAAGGGTGGGGCGCTGAATCCAAGCAGCTTTACTATCAGTATTATTTACATAATGCCAAGAGCGTCCCTGATACGGGACAATCCAATCCAATACGTCAAAGATTTGCCAGGATATGGTGCAAACTACCCGCTCTTTTAACTAATAAAATAGGACATGTACTAAGGAGGAATCTCCCTTAATATGAAAGAGACTGAAATAGGCAGGGAGTTTGAACTGTATTGGAAGAGACGATTCAGCGAAAGGGCATTGGAATTCGAAAGCGATGTCGATATTGGTTGGTGGAGTGAACATAGTTTCAAGCAAAGATTCGTTACTTTTTTTAACAATTTTGAAGAAATTTCAACGGATAAAAGGTTAAGGATACTCGACATCGGATGCGGGTCAGGTGTATATGATAGAACGCTTAACACGTGGGGTCACGAGGTCATCGGTGCCGATTACTCGGAGTGTGTAGTGCACAAAGCAGTCGAGAAATCGAATGGGGGCTGTGTGCAATATTTGGTTTCGGCAGTGCCTCATCTGCCTTTTAAAGATGGTTCTTTTGACAGTGTTGTATGTGTAGGTGTTCTCCAGTATATTAAAAACGAAGATATTGCGCTTAAGGACATTACAAGGGTGCTGAGAGAGGGCGAAGGAATTTTAATGTTGATAACTTTAAATTCTCTTTCATTAAGAATTATTTATAAAAAAATGTTGAACTTCTTTTTACGAAAAGAAAAAATAAACGAAAGAAGGTATAATCCCTACAGATTGAAGCACATGCTTAGGGATTTTGATAATTTAAAAATAACAGGAATATATATTTTTCCGAAAAAGTTAATTTCTCTCGAAAAAGCATCTGTTAATATCTTGAACAGATTGCACCCTATCTCGTTGGTAGTAGCCCATGCGTTTTTAATAAAGGGGAATAAAAAATGAAAATATTGTTTGATGCTGAGACTCCTCCTGATGTTCTGCTGTTCGGATCATTAGCAAAAGATTTGGAAAAGGAACATGACATCTTGTTCATTGCACGAGATTTTTCTGAGACTGTCCCGCTACTTAAGAGTAAAAAAATTGCTTTTGAGGTTATTGGGGCACATAAAGAGACCAAGATGATTGGAAGAGCTTATGAGCATATTTATCGTATGATTAATATAATTAGACGTCTGAATAAAACTAAGCCAGATATTTGTGTGCACCGACTTTCTGCGGCGTCTCATGCCTCGTTTATGCTCCGTATACCGTCAGTGGCGATTAACGACAATGAGAAGGCAAAATTGACTTCACGGATAGCATTGCCGTTCACAACAAAGACCATCTTTCCAAAAGCCATATCAAAAAGCGATATCAAAAGGTTATTTGGTAAACCAAAAAAAACATATTTCTATGAGGGTGTTGAGGAGATGATCTATTTATCAGACTTCGAGCCGGATAAAAACGTATTGGATGAATTGCAGATAGACGATCATCAAAAGTTGATAGTGATGAGGCCGGAACAACCTCTTGCACATTATTTCCGCGGTATAGAAGGGTTGCTCAAGCCAGTGATTCGCGAACTTCGTTTTAAAAATCAGATCGTATTGCTGACGAGATCGGAAAAGCAAAGAGAAGAGTATTCGAAAGAATTCGGGAATGACCTGATAATACCGCCATACGCGATCGATGCACCGAGTTTATTATATTATGCAGATTTATTTGTGGGGGCGCATGGTACAATGTCACGAGAGGCGTGGGTATTGGGTACGCCCACTATATCGATGTACTCTGGCGACCAACTGGCAGTGGAAAAATATTTGGTGGAAACATCCGACCGATATTACCATACTACAGACCCGGATGAAGTAATCGATATCTATGTGGATTTCATGAAACATAAAGGCGAAAGAGCGATAAATTCGGAGTTAAAAAATAGAATAATCGAGCAAATATTAAATGTAGCCAAGGTTAAATAATAGAAATTGTATTTGGAACCGGACCGGATATGATCAAGATGTCTCCTATAATTATGGAATGCGAGAAGAGAGTTAGAATGTTCACTAATTCATACCGGACAGCATTATTTATATAACCCATCTTCGTCACTATGAATCCGACATTCCGCACGTATCTGTTAATCCCCAATCATTTTTATTGATAGCGGTTTTAGCTATCTAAAGAGTATTATTTTCATACTGTAACTTATGTTCCACATGCACATCTCAAACCCCAAACATTTTAACCCACCCCACCTATTTAACCAGTAATATCATTCGAGGGGATGATCAATTGCACGAGATAACAACTACATCACTTGCACACCTTGGACTTGTTGCTGGAATATTCGATAAACTGGATATTGCCGATACAATAGATTCCGCCATACCAAAAAATCGAGATCACAACATATACTCGACACTGACATAAACTGCGCTTTTTTAGTATCAGAATCAAACCGATGTCACCTACAAACAATGACATGGAGATTACGCTGATTCTAGCTTTTTATCGTGGTATCCCGTCTCTGATTTGCCATACCGTAAAACCATGTGGCAGGTACCTATTCTCCAGACTTACCAGAAGAAAGTCTCTGGAAATCTCGGGCTTGCCTACAGCGATCTCGGGCAGGTCGAGAAAGCGATCGAGTACTATGAAAATTCGCTTACAATCGGTAAAGAGATAAAAAAAACCCAATAATAATCGATTTCTGCGAACAAAACCTCATATCACTGAAAAATTCGGGAGATTGAAAGCTGTCGTCCCTCGAAGAACTCCGCGGTCTGGATACGCACCCTGACAACGAGTTGCGCCATGCCTGATTAACACCGTGCGTCGCATTGTAGGTGCAAGGGCGTACAAGTTCTACGGAAGAATCGCTCAACGGCACGTGCCTGGGGGATACCTGCTTGACCGGCGTTACGCCAAACCCCGGTCCCCCTCTGTATCCGAAGCCCCCGCATCTTTCGATAAGAACCCATTTAAGCGATCCTGCCCACGCGTACCTTATGAGCAACCCAGAGAGGCAGAATCCGATTCCGGAACTGGTCGTCGGAGTTAAGAATCTCGCAGCAGCCTCGGTATGCAAAGACCATGCCGACGCGGTCTATTTCTCGCTGGACCGGTTCAGTCTTCGGGCACGGGCGCAGGATATCAAAATAGATGACCTCTGCGCTTTTGTAACATCTGTGAGGGGTTGCGGGCTTAAAACGTACATGGCTGTCAATACGGTGATCTACCCGGAGGACCTGCCAGCAGTCGGGGATGTTCTCGATGCGGCAGGCAGCGCGGGTGTGGACGCGGTTATCGCGTGGGACCCTGCCGTGATCTGTGCGGCTCTGGACCGCGGTCTTGGCTTGCATATATCCACGCAGGCAAACGTATCCAACGGAAGAGCAGCCGAGTTCTACGAAACGCTTGGTGCAAGCCGCGTGATACTGTCGCGGGAGCTTAGCATTCACCAGATCAGGGAGATTCGGGAGCATACCGGGATGGAGCTTGAAGTCTTTGTGCACGGCGCAATGTGCCAGGCAGTGTCGGGTCGCTGCTACCTCTCAGCGTACTTGCTTGGAAGATCTGCGAACTGCGGCGACTGCGCTCAGCCGTGCCGGTGGCAGTGGACGCTTACCGACGACTCCGGGGCAGAGGTTGAACTGGGCGGCAAATATCTGCTCAGCGCAAAAGACCTCTGCATGATCGAACATCTGCCAGAACTGATAGATACAGGCGTTTGTGCCTTCAAAGTGGAAGGCAGGTTGCGAAATTCCGGATACACAGCTACCGTATCCGGATGCTACCGTGAAGCGCTGGATTCCTGCCGGGATGGCTCGTATACCACCGAGCAGGCACATGAATTGAAGGGACGGATGGAACTTGCATACAACCGCGGATTTTCCACTGGCTTTTATTTCGGGGTGCCCGGTCCGGACGGGCTTGGCTACGAGTCTGATATGAATGCGTCGCCAGTACGGAGGCAGGCGGTCGGCGTCGTTCTGAATTATTATCCGAAAAGGTGCGCTGCGGCTGTGCGGCTGCTTGAACAGGGTCTGACTGTGGGGGACCGGATTATCATCGAGGGCTCCACCACCTACCTTGAGCAGGAGGTTGAATCGCTGGTCATGGCAGGGAAATCAATTGGAGTGGCAGAGTCAGGGCAGGAGGTGGGTCTGTGCGTGAGGGATCGGGTCAGGGAAAATGACCGGGTCTTCAAGGTTGGACGGATACCCACTCCATAATATTCATTCAGCCGGACGATTATCCATGACCACCCTTTGGGACTTATGCTCCCGGTCCTCTACCTCTATAGCCGCCTCTTTTGCTTTTTCCTCCTCGTACCGGACATGTGTCCTGTAGACCGCGAGAAGGAAACCGTACAGAGCAGGTCCGACTACGATGCCCACCGCACCGAGCACAAAGAGCGGTGCAGCAAACGATAGGAGAGTGATTACTGGGTGTATCGATGCGCTCTGCATGGCAAGACGGGGGCGGATGATGTTCTCAGGGATCACGGTTAAAAAGATTATTCCAAAGACCAGTATAGCCACGCCTGTCGTGTACTCCTGGATCACCAGATAGTAGAGTGCCATTGGGGTATACACCATGTTTGCCCCGACAAGCGGAAGCAGCGCAACGATAGCTATGATGATGCCCCAGAGCAGCGGATATGACACACCTAACAGGAAAAATCCGATGGCTGCGATGAATCCGATCAGCAGACAGGTGATGAGGTATACGTTGAAGAGACTGTGATAGATGGGTTTTAACTCATCAAGGAACTTCAAGACGAGTTCTCTTTCCGGTAAGAGATAGGTGGCTGTATTCAGTGTGTTCTTGCCATCGATCAAGAGATAATAGACAAGCAGTATAGCGACAAAGAACTGCATAAGATACACTATCGTTTTGGCGGCAATTCCTGTCAGCATGCCTGCCGCGGGTGAGAGCAGATTTGGAATACGTTTGACAAAATCTTCAAACGCCTTGTTCACCTCTTCTGTGTACAGGGATGCGTTCGGGATGTATCTTTCTGCAAAATCACTTACGTATCCCAAAAAGTTGTTTATCGTATCTTGTGGGGCATACTGAGATTCCCTGAGGGCATCCACCTCGTTTGCCAATGCGGCGAACACCACGGATGAACAGATCATGAATATGGCAAAGACCAGTAATAGGGTTAGCACTGCAGAAACTTGCTTGTGTTTGGTGATGCGAAGGAGATATGCGTAGAGCGGGTACAGGAGATAGGCAACTAAGAAACTCCACAATATAGTTACTATGAACGCCTTTGTGACATATAGCACCGCAAGAGCCGCACAAATGATCGTCGCACTTGCAATCCACTTAAACTTCCTACGGGAGTCCATTTCCAACCACGTTTTGCTTCTGCGACTATATAATCTTATCGGTATGGGTGGCTTTGTGTATAGTCCCGAAACTGTGATTTCCCGAAATTATTTCGCTCTATGAAAATGTCTTCCCACGTCAGATGGTAGGCGAAGCTACGAGCTAAAAATCCAAGCGTTTTCCGCATAAATGGTCCATATATATCTAATATTCACATCGTTCGTTAAATTTGCATCATTTAAGTATGAGTTAGATGAGATAAGACTGCCATGCAGTAGGTATTATTGGTACGGTTGCATCAGACCGATAATTTCACGAATGTGCAGATGGTTCGAATTCAATCGTCGCAGAAAACCTATTTCGCCAGTGCTTTTGGAGTGCATACTTAAGAAGTCTCGAACAGTACGAGATAAAACATATAACAACAAGCGTAAATCACCCGCAGACGAATGGGAAACTTGAGAAATGGTTCGACTTATATGAACGAAGAATAGACGAATTGGATACATTGGATGGATTTATAGGCTGGTACAACGATGAAACTGATACCGGGAATGGGCACCCCAGTAGATAAGTGTGGGTATTAATAATATTAGCCGTTTTATGCATATTCATGAACAAAAAAACGATACGGATTCATGGAGAGCAAACAGAAAAGGGATGGACTTGTCCAGTATGTGGAAGTTC
>JAYEGI010000226.1:0-2091 GCA_034659035.1 Methanobacteriota archaeon | reverse complement strand
TCCTACTAATGTTACGTATCTTACGATGAAACTTATGGTATAAATACTTTACGTCGCGTTAGTTTGCACAAGTACTAATCGGACGTTTGTACATCTATCTTTCTGTAAAGTCGAGTGGTTATACTATAATTATAGACGCTTATTGATTTATCGACAGGAAAGTCTAATTTTCCGAATCAATTTCGCATAATTTCTCTGTTATTTCATCAAGTTTTATCATACGAATCATCAGTTAAGTAAGTAAATCGCGTGTGTTTAACCATATGGCAGACTTACCAATCCAGCACCAGATCCAATTAGAAGTCCCTATAAATTTTAGCCTCCAGAATCGATGGGGATATATCTGAATATGTCACTATTGTACAATATATATTTAAATCATGGATGCGATCCGAATATCAAACGGGAACAGTTAATGGAGGGCTGGGTTGCTTAACCGAACACACATGTATCTTCTTTTGCAAGCGTGCCAGACAGCGAGTAATCGATGCCACCTGCGCCTCACTGGAGCGTGTTCATGCCGAACATGGATGCAAACTCCCCATCAGTACCGTTGATACTCACAATTTCGTATGTGTTTAGCTCACTAAATCGACATCGGTAGGCGGTGTAATTTCGTATATTTTTCGATTTTTGATAATGGCTACAATTTCCAGATTCAAAAACAATAACAAGCGGAATACCCTGAGAACTCTTGTTTCATGTCGATTTTGGTCTATTATGGCTTTTGATAGCGAATCTGGTAGCTAAACACATACACAATTTCCAGTTCACCCATCTTCGGCTCGGGCTGATCTACAGCATCACTGATGACCTGTTCTCCGAGGTACAACCGCTCAGATCCGTCCGTGTATATCAGTGACACTTCTTCGCCAAACATCATTGCGTGGTCGAATTCATATCCATCCGGCAGATATGAGGGGATTTTCACATCGAAACTGAGGTTTGCCCTTGCTTCTTCAAGCGTCATCTCTTCAGGCACCATATCCTCAAACGATTCCTCCACGACCTCACAGCCTTCCGGAACCTCGAATATGAACTCGCTGTCCGGAATACCGGTGTTGAACGTTACGTCCATATATTGAACCTTCACCATGGAATTGCCGTCATTACCGTACATCTCCGTCCCGAGTAGCATCCAGTTTTCGCAATCGACCCATACGCGTGTCTTGGAGATGAATTCCCGCTTAGATTCATCCTTGGGCGTTGCCTCGATCACATAAGTGCTTCGCCCATCGAGGTTCTCGGTACCCTTGTAGGCTATATCGTTCTCCTCCATAAGGTCATTGATGAGTTCGATATAATCCATTTCAAAGGGCTCGTCCTCCGGGAGCGCCATCTTCGCTACCTGATTCTTTGCAGGGTCGTACGTCCACATCGTGCTACCATTCCTGACCATTACCGTGCCTGCAAGTTCAGCCGGCTCGATAAATTCGGAGCGGGTTTTGTCCGGCGTTTTGGTCATGATCAACACCCGTGTTTTTCCGTTTCTCCGGAAAACGATCCTGTCATAACCATCGTGGCTGAGAAGTCTTCTATGCTTTCATACTGCGCCTCCATCATATCAGCGATCTGGTCTGCAGACATCTGTTCGGTGCACCCGCTGATAAGAACGGCTGCAAGAACCAGCAGGACTGCTGCTATCGTTTCTGTTGTATGTGCTAAGCTGCGGTTGCTTTTTGTGCAACCATCGACTCTGCTACTTTTGAGAGTTCTTCTTTGCTTATTGTGCCCGTAATCATGACGTTTATCTCACCGTAACTAAACCTGAGCAGTTTGTTACCGAAGATATCTGTAAATTCGCCTTCTGTTTCCCCGATACCAACACTTTCAGCATCTGGTAACGGGCGATTCTCCTGCGATGTTGTTTGAGTTATCATCATTCTTTTCCTTCCTTTCGTGTAGATCAGGGAAATGCTCTCCACAGATCCGGATTTAGAAACAGTTGCACCATTGAATTCATACCAGCAGTGTAAGAAGGGTTCAGAATTGTAAAGTTAACATTGTTTTTTGCATCTTCCATGCTAACCTGATTAGGAAGTTCGATTTCAGGTTCTATTATTTCAACACCTATCGGTGGAGAAAACTCAA
>JAYEGI010000225.1:0-2094 GCA_034659035.1 Methanobacteriota archaeon | reverse complement strand
ATTCTGCTGAAAATAATGGTTTGGGGCAGGGCAGCACGTGGTACCCCCTGATCGGACTCATCGCAGTTTTGTTTGCGCTGATACAGATAAGAAGTTGATGGTTATGAAGGTACTTCTGTATTTTTTGATGATCATCCTCCTGTGCACAAACATCGCCTCTGCTTATGACGAGGACGATTTGGAATGGGCATGTGGCAACTCAAAGGAACTTAATCTTGGTGAAATGATATCGAATGGCAATTTTACCGTAGAGGCTTACAATTTTCCGAGATCTGACCAGAACGAGACCCGGTTTGTAGGGATAAGATTATATAAGAACAGTATCCCTGTTTCAGACCAAACGCTTGTAGAAGGTGAGGATTACATATATAATGAGAAGATCAGGATCACGGCTCTTGAATTCTCGGTACCATCTTCGGACTGGACAACCGATCTGCCAGAGGAGCTCTGGGCGGAGATCAAGATGGAACCAATCGGTGTTCCGTGCTTTGATGTGGAATTTGTGACTGACAAGGATGAGTACTTTGCATACTCATCCCCTATTGAGATGGACATCACCATCCAGAACAGTGGAGATGCTGAGGCATACGACGTGGATGTTGATGTGGCTATGAACGGTCTCGAAGTGATTGGTGGAAAGCCGCATTACCATTGCAGCTCTCTTGAGAAAGGTAGACGTGTGGATGGTAAAACCGATACCATAACGTTTGATCCGATCACACTGCGGTTTGGTATACCTTCCGTCATTGAGGATCATATATTCAATCTAACGGTAGACATCGAGTGTTATGATATGAGAGGTGTAAAATATTCGCATTCCGAATCATACCCCGTGAAAGTCTCTGGCATGTTCAGGATATCAAAGTCGATAAATGACAACATATACATGGATGAGATCGCCACAGTCACAGTATCGCTCAGAAATGAGGGCACACGTCCGATCAACTCGATCACGGTAAGCGACACCCTGCCGTCCGAGTTCGAACCGGATGAGAACTCGTCGCTTCTCTGGGAACTGGGTCTCGGAGCAGGCGAGTATAGGAGTTTTACATACCAATTGAAGCCCATGCAGCCGAGCGAAGAAGGGTACGTTATCCCGGCTGCGGTTGCAAAATGGGGCGGGGATGGTAGAACGTATACTGCACACTCAAACTCCCCCGCAATTGCAGTATATGGTCCAAAGATAGAGATGTCAAAACGAGTGGATCCGGAGACGATCGAGGAGGGGGGGATCGTTGCCGTTAAGATCCTTGTAAAGAATACAGGGAATGTGCTGACAAACATTGATGTGGCTGATCCCCTTCCGGAGGGTGCTGTGCTGATCGATGGCGCATCCGCTGGTACGGTGGTTCTTGCGGCGGGCGAGCGCCACACATTTGGTTACAGCATGAGGATGAACCGAACAGGTTCTGCCGAACTGCCGCCTGCTGTTGCGCACTTTGCGGACACTCACGATTATAGTGGAACCGTCGTTTCAGAGAATGTATCGATCATGGTGGATCCGGTAGTGCACTCTACACGAACGATCGACACTCCGGATCAAACGATCCCCAGTGCGGCTACCGCGAATACTACCACCAGAACCGGTAAAGAATCCGGCACAGGGTCAGTTTGTACGGTGGTTGGATTTTTTGCTGCTGTGTTTGTGATTATGTGGGGTAAGCGTACGTAAGCATCTTTTTGTTTGTGAACCAGGGTTGTTTATGGAACTGTGGGACTGTGTTCCAAATCTTTTGGATTTATATACTCGCTGGTCTATCAGGTCAAGCTTCTTCTTGTGTGCTAAATAAGCCACGAATGCGTAACATGCAATCTCCGTTATCCTGATAAGAACCCAGTCAATCATACTACCCATCAACATCAAAAAACACATTTAAAATTAATTATTTTATAATTTTGCATACGAAAGGTTATTAAGGTTATGTTTCCGTATCATAATTCTGTGATGTCAAAAGCAATATCACCAAGTCGATCCGTATCCCCTGCGCTGGCGATTGCGCACTACGCGATAAATGGGGTCGGAATATGCACAGGGTGGTGATAGCTATAATATTGCGCCCGAATAAACGAGAACAATTCCTTCCGATACCCGTG
>JAYEGI010000224.1:0-2095 GCA_034659035.1 Methanobacteriota archaeon | reverse complement strand
GAGGGCGCGATGCTCGTTGGCGACGTTGCGTCACCGTTCATACCAGCAGGATTCGTCGGTCACGGTGTTGCCGCTGTGGTCGGGGAAGGGCGCGTTCTCAGGATCGCGGATAACATCGGCGAGCACGGGCGGATCGTGAAGACAAAGGCAGGCGGTGTGGTAGAATACGTAAAAGACGACATGTTTATATTCGCGAAGTGGTTCGACGATCTCTGCAAGTTCAAGCGATGCATCGTGAAAGGAACAACACACTGGAGCGACGATGCACTGGATGGTCTGGAGAGCATAGCCAGGGCTGGAGGGGAAGGACCGGAGGGCAAGGCTGTTGCAGAGGGTTTTGTGGAATTAGTGAAAGACGAAGTTTCCGATGAATATGCAGAGAAAATAGCGAAAAACATTAAGGAACTTCAAGATGAAGGGATAACAGGTGTACTGATGAGTTAGTTGGGAATATTGCAAGCGCATCAAAAAATAAAAATTGGAACCAGCTTAAGGGAGCTGTTTTCGAAGCGGAAGTCGCTGTTGATTCAAGGTATATTGACGACGTGGTTGAGGTCAGAAAGAAAATACCGGAAGGTGAGATTGACCTGCTTTTGAAGAATGATGATATCATCGAAGCCAAAAACTTTGATTGGAGTAAAATGGACAAGGTACAATTTGACGCGTATAAAACCAAAATAGGTGGCCAAATACGGAAATATAAAGACTACCAAATCAACGTTTTAAACAATCGGGGTGCGGAGATCAAGGTTGTATTCAAAAATAAAGATTCATATTGGTATCCTAAGATGAAGGCATTTTTAGAGGATGATAAAGGGGTGTTAGTGGAGGTGTTGTGAGATGGATTATTTCGATATTGAGTTTCGTATCAGACCAAGACCTGTTAATAAGGAACTGGTTTCAACTCTGGTTGAAGCGGTAACAACTTTGGGATCGGTTTATAATGCGAAGATAGGGTATTGGAGTGATAAGGATGATGGGGGACCGTTTTGGGATCGTTCGTTAGAAGAAGCGATAGAAGTCGTTTCTGCAGATCAGGGTGCTATTTGGTTTTTGTATAACGATATAAGTTATTGTTTGGCAATTCGCCCCCAACCAATGGAAAAATCGAAGTTAAGTCATATTGACATGTGGATTGACCATGTTTATCTGGAGCCCAGTTATACTGAAAAAAAACTTGGTAAAGAAGGTGCTTTAGACGAATGTCTGAGGAATGCCGAACAACTCTTAGAAATTGCAAAGGCAGTGTGGAACGCATTGGAACCAAAGCCGATCTACGGGGTTGGGGATTATGATATCGCTGAATGTATGACCATACCCACTGAGGAGGAAATACTACATCTGAAAGTAGAACCTCATATCTACCGGTTAAATTTTTACGGTCCGGAATTGATCGAAAAGTTTGGGGAAATAAAATTATTGTCCATGTCAGCTTACAGGGTTGAAGAACTGGATGAAGGGGTTATGTTCCTCGGATCTCCGCTACCCATTAATTTCGGTACGGAAAGTTATAAGAAAATAATCGATCATTTAGGATGGAAAATTTATTTTGTGAATATATTTAACATGCATATGTTTAAACCGAGAGTTACCGAATATGGTGTACACAAAAAGGAATTTCGAGATATAATCGCCTTGAAGAAATACCTGAAGCAGGATATGAATAAATTTAGAAAAAAAGTAGAGGGTGGAAGGGTTTTCGTGATACTTAAAAAACCATCTGGTAAACCTGTTCCGCAGCATGTGAGAGAGATGGAGAGATGGGCGAGATATGAGGGCGCAGAAGTAACAAACATCGTGTGGTGATGTGGAAATGGGAAAATATCAGCGATCGTGTGCATACTTATCATCATTCTGAGCACAGGACTCGTGAGCGGAGAGGGGATCGCCACAGAGTCGCATCCCAATGCCTACTTACAGGCTGGAGCTCTTCAGGTAAACGTCGATAACATCAACGGCTACCCTGTGGCAAACGTCTACGTCTATGTAGATGGAGAAGAGAAGGGATTAACGTGTCCGTTTGGCTATGTGTACGTCGAGGACGTCCCGTACAGCGATCACCACATCGATATCAGATACAGCATAACGAATCCTG
>JAYEGI010000223.1:0-9322 GCA_034659035.1 Methanobacteriota archaeon | reverse complement strand
TCGTGTCTTCGACCTTGTCTTTGAGCGTCGGGGCAAACCTCTGGTTCGTTGTTGCCGTCATGAACGTATACGTGTCCGCGCCAGGCTTCGAGCCACTTGCAACGATTCCACCAGGGAATGGTGTGATCGATCCCTTGCATTGCAGGACCGCTTCCACTGCGTTCTCTGCTGCCATAAGCCCGGTCATCTGACTGTCTGCAAGGATGAAGAAGTTACCGCCTGCAACACCATCGACTGCACCGATTCCGTGTTCTATGATGAAGTCGCCTTCCATCATCGGGATCGCGTACGCCTTGCGCCCGCCGACCTCAAGTTCTGACTCATAACCATCCGCAAAGAACTTCAGCTTAAATCCGGTATCAAACTGCTTCTCCGCATCAGGAAGCCCGTTCCACACAGCAGTCGTTGGTGCTGTGAGCACACATTGACTGATTCGATTCAGCAACTGTTCCTCAAGCGCCTTATATCCAAATGTGCATATCTGGATGTAGACGCCGGGACGTCCGTCCGGTGTCTCGCTGCCATCGACAACGCACTCAATTCCAGCCTCTGCCGGGCACAGGATTACAGATGTCCCGAATCCTGTTGCTTCCGTTGCAGCAACCATTGCCCAGTGCTTGCTCACGCCAGTGATCAGCACCCGTGCCACCTTGATACCAAACGCCTCTGCATACGTATCCTCGATTTCAACTCCGTTTAATTCCATAGAAATACCTCTACGGTGTCATCAGTGGGATACTACTAAAAGTTTTACATGGGCGGATATCACTCAACCGCCACGTAATAGTACTCACCGCTCGCCTTCTGCTCCCGGTCGAGCCTGGAACCCGGTTTATTGATTCGCGGTCGTTTCGTCTCCTCGTCACGTCTGAATGTGATATCCAGATTCTTAAGGAACCTGTTCATGCCCTCACGCAGACCGAACGGTCCGAAGACTTCGCCACGCACGGCAGGCTCTCCTTCGAACACGATCAGCCGATCACTCAGGAGATCGATCATGTAGATGTCGTGATCGATCACGATCGCTGTTGCATGTTTGTTCTCGGCAAATCTCCGAATGGCAGAGCACGCAGATACCCGCTGCTCAACATCGAGGTGCGCTGACGGCTCGTCCAGCACGTACAGATCGGCATCCCTGGAGAGGCACGCAGCGATCGCAACCCGCTGTAGTTCGCCGCCGCTTAAGTCTGCTAGCTCTCGCTCCATCAGGTACTTGAGCTGGAGCGGGTTTGTGATGCTGGTCTCGTAGTAGCTGGTATCGACGTAACGCGTGATACTACGCAGGAAATCGTGGACACGGACAAACGAATCCGGTTTTATGTACTGCGGTTTGTAGGAGATCTTGATATCTGCGGATACTTCGCCGGTTGTCGGCTCTTCCACTCCTGCAAGCAGTTTTGCAAACGTACTCTTCCCAATACCGTTCGGACCGACCGCTCCAACGACCTCTCCCGCCCGCAACTCGCCGGCAGCCACCGAAAGCGAAAAGCCCTCACCATAAGTCTTCGTGAACTCGGGAAACTCGAATAACACAGGGATGTCTTTTAAGGATCGCGGCGCATGTACCTCGAAATCGATCGAATCCGGTCTGATCCGCACGTTCTCCTCTGGCAAAAATCCGCGGAGATACTGGTTGACCGCCTGCCGCACACCCTTCACGTGTGTGATCACGCCGAATCCGCCTGGCTCGCCGTATCCGATGTGCGCCACATCTGCAAGCAGATCGAGGATCACAAGATCGTGCTCGACCACCAGTACCGCACTCTCGTCCGCAAGTTTTCGGATCAGGATTGCTGCACGGATGCGCTGGTAGATGTCAAGATACGGGCTTATCTCATCGAAAAAATAGAAATCGGCATCTTTGGCAGCACATGCAGCAATCGCAACCCTCTGAAGCTCGCCACCGCTGAGATCACCGAGATTTCGGTTAAGGATGTGTTCGATCTCGAGTTCTGCGGTCAGGTGCTCAAGTTCACCACGTTCATCCACTTTCTCGAGTAATTCCGATACCTTGCCGCTGAATACCTCGGGAAGCCGGTCCACGTACTGGGGTTTCTGTGATAATCGTATTTCATTCCGGGATATCTTCCTGAGATAGTCCTGCATCGCAGAGCCGGAATAATACTTAAAAATGTCCTCCCAGTCCGCATCAGCATCGAGGTTCGGCACTAAGTTTCCGGAAAGGATCTGGACTGCTGTTGTCTTCCCGATCCCGTTTGGTCCGAGAATGCCTACCGCTTTCCCGTGCTGTGGCAGCGGCAGCCCAAAGAGCACGAAGCCATTTTCGCCGTACCTGTGCGTCGGCTCTGTCAAGGATTCGGGGAGTGATATGATGTGTATTGCGTCAAACGGGCATTTGTTGACGCAGATGCCGCAACCGATGCAGAGTTCTTCGGAGATGACGGGCTTTTTCCCTTCCTCAATCACGATGGTTTCGTCACCTGTCCGCACGCGTGGACAGTATTTGATGCACTCGTGCGAGCACGTATCTGGCTGACATCTGTCCCTGTTTAGTATCGCAATTCTCATGGGTCTGTGGTGTATTCGATCTGGTGTGGTAAAAATGTATGGCGGTGGTGGTGGTGGGTGCTTGTGACCGCGCAAGCCGGATTATGTGGTGCAGCCATCGCGTGGATTCGCGGGCATTTGTGATCACGCTCTGAACAGGACATGGCAGTGGTGGTGACGGTGCCCGGAAGACCCGGACACAATTCCACTCTCTTCATGCTTTATGGTGTGTCGGATGATCTCGAAAATAAAGCGACTTCGATGATTATCTGCCTCACCGGCAAACATCACGTCTGTGCCCGATGTGGAGCACGGTCACGACCCGCTCGCCGCTGTCAACCTCGTAGATCACGCGGTAATCGCCAACCCGAATCCGCCACCCATCCCGCCCGGTCAGTTTCTTACAGCCACGCGGCAGCGGATCTTCCCCAAGTCGTATTATAGATTCCTTTATCCGCCCAAATGGTCTGTTAGGGATGCGGGACAGCTCCTTCTGGGCACGCCGCAGGATAAATATTCTATAACTCATCCTGATCCGCTTTCGATCTCTTTTACGGCTTGTTCAAATGGAATCGTCTCATCGCCGGATGCTTTTGCCACATCATACGCACGGATGGCTGCAAGCTCCTCTTCGTCTTCGAGTATCCTGTGGTAGTCATCGATCCCGATGAGAACGCCGATGCGTGTTCCGGCATCATCAGTCACATATTTTGCTGCTACAACTCCAGCCATATTATCTCCTGATTGCTACGTATTTTCGCAATCATTATTTAATCCACCGCCCCACTCCCACCCCCGACACTTGAGTTCCACTCACAGAAACTCAATAAGCGTCCTCTGAAACCTGCATTCATCGAGTAACTGCATCTCATCCCGCCATCTATCATGAGGCGTCCGGATGCGCGTCTGCATCTTGGAAAGCGCATCATCAACACTATCAAACCGCATCCCGCCACCGGCAAGTGCATCACGAACCGCCTCCCTGATCACCCAGACCCCTAGCGGCGCCCAGTAATCAGGAAGAATCTCCCGCACGATGAACACCGACGCCTGCCGTCTGATTGCATGGAGATACTCGACAGCAGTGGTTCTTGCTGCATAGTATCCCCCTGCAAGCGATGAATAACCCTTCTTCCCGCCATACCCCTCCCGGTCACTTCCGATCCACAATTTCTCAGACCATACCGAATTCGGATGCCATATCTCGATTAATTCGAACGAAAAACATCTGGGGATAAGCAGGATCTCAAAATGGTTGCCGAATTTCTCGGAAGCGAAGAGAATGATGTCGCGTATCTCCGGATAATCCCGTACATCGTCGAGCAGCATCTTTCCGACCATGTCATCGATCGCGGTGATCGACCACCGTGTCGGAACAAGTCGCCGCTCTCGTCCCAGGAGTCCGATCGAGAAGATGCGCGTGATGTGGTGCTGCGAGATGTCCTGCCAGTACAATTCACGTATCGAGTCCGCAGCAAGTACGTCGGTGTCAGACACCAGATAATCTACCTTTTCCGGGACTTTTGGGTTCTCTGCAAGCGTGATCTTCTTAATCTCACCTGCCGGACCCATCGGCATCAGCGTTCCATCGAATGCCACATCCGTGTCCACCGGTTTCGTGAACCACACCTCCGTATCCACCGGTATCTCAGCCATCGCCAGTTCCTGCGATGTGAGTAGAAGCGGGTTTTTGGGCGCCTTTGCATCCTTCACATCCATCCGGGTGTATGAACGTACCAGTCTCGACCGCAATCCGATGACATCATCGATGCCTATCTTCATAAGTTCTTTCGGATCGTCATACTGCCGCGCCTCTATATCTCCCACATTCGGAGGTACCAGGGGTCCTGCAAAGATGTCGGGATAGCCTTTGCGCCCGACAAAAACAGATGGTGGCGATGCTCCGAAGAGGCTATCTGAGATGGAAATTGTCTCGACTACCTTGAATCGCTCCAGAATCGGGCAGCGCGGGCGTCCACATAGTCCCTTTCCCTTGCAGATTACGCATCGATCCATCATCCTGTTATTGGCATGGCATGTAAAATAGATAACGGTCGAACCATCAAAGCATTTTTAAGGAGTCTGTCATATGTTGGTATGCATTCATGAGATTGCGGATAATCAGTTCGAAAGAAGAGATTGGCAAACTGGATTCAGCCGAAGAGCTTGTGCATCTCACATTCAGACCATCGAACACGGATGTGGTTGCGCTGATAACGGCATGTCCGAATCTTTTGGTGGTGCACATCCCGAATTCATACAAGAAGAACGATGTCGAAGTCAGCAACGATGTTTCTATCCGCAAACAGCATCAAACTGCTCGCGGGCGATCTGCGCGGGCATCGCAAGGATATCGACCAGTATCATACAGTGAGTGATGCTGTCATCTCAGTGATACTCGATCACCAGAAGAACGGACTTCACAGGGACGAGATCGTTAACAAAGTCGGCAGAACTTCCGGATTGAGTCCGGATCTCATCAATCACATCGTCGATATCAATGGCAAGCGGTTGAATATTTCGGAGTTGTAACGGAGTATTCGGATTTGCGAAATTCGTGATTTAATCCATTTTTAAAACATGCTCAGTCAGGTTGTGGCGAATCAGCACTGAAAATGGAAGTGATTAGATCGGTGGAATCAGTTTTAATCTGTGGATAAAAACAATATTAGCCACAGATTAACACAGATAAACGCAGATTACAGGTCGTTTGTACCGTTGGATTCATTTAAATACGCCATACGATATTGAGCATGTACCATTTTTACAGAAATCCCACCCAATAAAACACGAACGAAATGAATCGTACGGATTACACGGATGTTACTTGATATTGCACATATAGTTTAGGGATGTTCAATCTCCTGGCTGCTGGCTCACCCGCCCAGATACATCCGGAGCACGTCCTCATTCCCGAGTAGTTCCGGACCGCACCCCTCGAACCGATTTCTTCCCATCTCAAGCACGTACCCGCGGTCAGATATCCCAAGCGACCTCCTCGCGTTCTGCTCGACGATCAGGATCGAAGTACCCGCGCGGTTCACCTCAACGATCTTCTCAAAGACCATGTCCCGCACCACAGGCGCGAGTCCCGCAGACGGCTCGTCAAGGAGCAGCAGATCAGGAGATAGCATGAGCGCACGCCCTATCCCGACCATCCGCTGCTCCCCACCGCTCAGAGCGCCACCCCTGATCTGCCCCTTCTCCTTTAACGCAGGGAATATTGTATAGACCCGCTCCAGGCTATCAGAGATGTCGTCATCGCGTATGAACGCGCCCATCTCGAGATTTTCAAGGACTGTAAGAGACGGGAAAAACTCCTTCTCCTGCGGAACATACGACATCCCGAATCCGACGACCGCATCCGGCTTGACTCCGGTTATATCACGGTCTTTGAAGACGACCGCCCCACCTCTCGGACGAAGAAGCCCGAATATAGTCTTCATGAGTGTGGATTTGCCCGATCCGTTCGGACCGATGATGGATACGATCTCGCCGAACTCGATATGTATCGATATGCCGTGGAGGATGTTAAGATCGGTATATCCTGCCACGAGATCGTGCACCTCAAGAATCTTCACTTTCGCACACATCCTCACCCCTCACCTCCTATATACACCTCGAGCACATCCCGCCTCCGTTTTATCTCTCCCGGATCGCCTTCTGCCATGACCTTCCCTTCATTCATGACCACAATCCGGTCGCTGATCTTTGTGATCGCAGGGATGTCGTGTTCGATCACGAGGAAAGTCATACCATCCTCGCGCAGCTCACAGATATACCTGGATATCTTCCGTGCAAGCGTCGGGTTCACGCCTGCAAACGGCTCATCGAGCAACATCATCGACGGATCGATCATCATCGCACGCGCCATCTCGAGTAACTTTTTCTGCCCGCCGGAGAGCGCGCCAGCATACTCATCCTCAAGATGTGAGATCTCAAAAAACTCAAGGATATCCCTAGATTTCTCTCGTATCTGCATCTCCTGTTCGCGCACCCGCTTCGGGCGAAGCCAGACATCCCAGATCCGCTCGCCCCATTGGGTCTTTGGTGCAAGCATTAGATTTTCAGATACCGTCATCTTCGTAAGCGCATGCGGTATCTGAAACGTTCTAACCATTCCACACCGTGCAATCTTAAACGGCGAGAGATTATCGGTTCGTATCCCTTTAAACACGATCTCGCCAACACCCCTTTCAAAACCACTGATCAGGTTAAACATCGTGGTCTTTCCTGCGCCGTTCGGACCGATCAACCCCATGACCGTCCCGGTCTCAATGGTAATCGAGCATCCATCGACCGCTTTCACGCCGCCGAAATGCTTTTTGAGCTCCTTCACAGAGAGTATATCCATATTCATCCAACTCCCGACCCTTGATATCTGATGTCTGATGTCTGATCAGTCAGACAGTGCAAGTTCCTCCTTCTTTCCAAATATCCCTTCTGGTTTGTACATCATAAGAAGCATCAACAATAGCCCGACCACGATCATCCGGAACGCGCCCATCTGGTGCGCTGTGAAGGGGAGGAACTTGTTGGTGAACTGTGTTATGCTTAAGAAAGCACAGAAGACGAGTGCTCCGACGATCGTGCCTTTGTTACTCGCAGTCCCGCCAAGAATTATAATGATCCACGCATGAAACGTCTCGATCGGCTTGAACGTATTCGGATCGATGTAGGATATATAGAACGCAAGCATTGCGCCTGCAAGCCCTGCTATCGCAGACCCGATCATCAGCGACTGGAGCCGATACCAGAAGACGTTCTTCCCAAGCGCGGAGGAAACCGCCTCGTCCTCACGAATTGATTTTAGCACCCTACCCCATGGCGATCGCGTCAGTCTTTCAAGAGATATGTAGACGATCACCAGTATCATAAGATACAATATTAAAAGAAAAGTATTATAATACTGGTACGGGATCACGTCCTGAAATGGGCGCTCAAACCCATGAATCCCAAACGGACCTCGCGTTAGCCACTGTTCGTTTAGAAGAATGAATCTTAACACCTCAGAAAAGCCGATCGTGACGATTGCAAGGTAATCTTCCCGCAATCGGAGGGTCGGGATTCCGAGCAGGAGTCCAAAGAACCCGGACAGGACAATCCCTGCAATAACCGATACAAAGAGTGGAAATCCACTCATATTAAACATCACGGTAGTATATGCCCCGATTGCAAGAAATGCGACGTGTCCGAAGTTTATAAGCCCGGTAAATCCCAACTCAAGATTCAGTCCCAGCGAAAAGACCGCGTAGATCGATGAGATCAGAAGGATCGTTATTATGTACGGAAGTAGCGTATCTACGTATTCGATCATTTCGCACCCTCGAAGATCCCTTCTGGCTTTAGAAGTAACACCAGCGTCATCACAACGAAACTGACAGCAAACTTATACTCTGTTGGGAGGACTGCGGTACTCAGTTCCTGGGACAGCCCGATAATGATCCCGCCTGCTATCGTGCCATACGGATTTCCGATTCCGCCGAGGATGACTGCTGCAAACATTGAGAGTAAGAGATACCAGCCCATGTCCGGTCTGATCGCTGTGACGAGCCCGTACAGCACACCGCCAGCGGCAGCAAGCCCAAGCCCGATCACCCATGTCCAGAGAATTACCCGATCCACATCGATGCCCGATATGCGGGCGAGATCGATGTTGTCAGAGAGCGCACGCATCGATTTCCCAATCTTCGTCTTTGATAGGAGACAGTGTAGGGCAAAGACTAGTACAAAAGCCGCAATTATAACCAGAACCTGATTTGGGGTGATGGTAGCTCCAAAAAACTCAAATCCGCGCCGCACAGGGATATTATAATTTCTTGTGCTGCCGCCCCAGATGAATATGAGGATGTTTCGCAGCACCAGTGCAAGTCCGATCGAGATGATAATAAGCGTCGTTCGGGAGGCGTTTTTCCGCCTCATCGGGAGCCAGACCACCTTCTCCATGAAAACCCCGAGCGCGATGGTTGCAAGTATTGCGACTAAGAATGCGGATGCGAGATTCATCCCGGAAGTGTTTGCAAATAACGCGATGTATGCCGCAAACGCCACGAAATCGCCATGTGCAAAGTTCACGAAGTTCAAGGTCTTGTAGATCATCGATAAACCGATGGCGGTGATAGCGATTATGCTGCCGATGACCAGACCATTGATAACCAGTTGCATCCAGTTGTAATGATGTGGCTGGATGTATATAATGGTTGGTGTGCCAAGATAAATTCATACTCGCACAGCTCTGTGAAAATCCAGCATGAGGAAAGGATAGCCACCACCTCAGAACTAAACCCGGCACCCAAGTACTGGCAACGGGCTGTTGCGAAGCTTGGGGATGAGATACCAGAGAATATTAAAAAGTCTCTCCCGAACACCGCAAAAGCATATATAAGAGGAGATTCTTTTAATCATCTATGACCAGCTGGATCGCGTGGGATGCGATTGAAGGTGCCATAACAAAAACCAGGCAGATGCTCTTTGAGCCATTCGGCCTTATAAAATGGGTAAAACTCGCAATAATACTGGTCTTCATCTACGGTATTGGTGGCGGTGGCGGCTCTAATTTCAACTCAAATCCATCGGGCAGCAATTTTGGGGATTTCGGTGATTCGCCGTCGGATACAGAACCGGATGCTTTTGTCGGGGATATGGTGTCAGGAGCGTCTACATTCGTAGATCAGTACATGACATACATCGTGCTTGCAGTGCTCGCAATCCTGCTGGTGCTCGTATTATTCTCATACATCTCAAGTGTGATGCAGTTCGTTTTTGTTGAATCCGTAGTGAGAAACCATGTCACGATCAGGGCATACATCAGGAG
>JAYEGI010000222.1:0-2125 GCA_034659035.1 Methanobacteriota archaeon | reverse complement strand
GTCCTGCGTTCGAATCGCAGCGGGCCCATCAACCAGCAACAGACGGCTGTGCCGTGATAGCTCAGTCCGGGAGAGCGCTGCCCTGAAGAGGCAGTTGTCCCCGGTTCAAATCCGGGTCACGGCATCTTCACGCGCCGATAGTGTAGCGGTTATCACCGGGCGTTGCCAACGCTCGAACTCGGGTTCGATTCCCGATCGGCGCATCTATGCGTAAAGCACGCCTTTCTTCACAGCCGGAGGATGTTCTGGCGTTCACGTCCTCTCTCGCTGCTGACCGATGGATATTTGATGCGGATCTTGCTGTAGACCGTGCACATGTCGTGATGCTGGCAGAAGAAGGCATCATCACGACGGACATCTCTTCTCTTATACTCTCCGCGCTCGATAGGATACAGGACGCTGGCATCTCCGCGCTTTCCGTGGAAGAGGATATTCATGCCGCGATCGAGGCGAGACTGATAGAGATGGTAGGCGAGGACGTGGGCGGACGTATGCACACCGGACGCAGCCGGAACGATGAGGTCGCAACCGACATCCGCGTGCGCCTGCGCGATGAGTTACTGGTGATGATGCGCGAACTGATCCGGCTCAGGCAGGTCCTGATAACGTGCGCGAAGGAGCACGTCGGGACGCTGATGGCAGGGTTCACGCACACCCAGCACGCGCAGCCAACGACACTTGCGCACCACCTGCTCGCTCACGCAGGCGCGCTTGAGCGGGATTTTGACCGGCTGAGCGGCGCGTACACGCGCACGAACCGAAGCCCGCTTGGCGCGGCTGCATTCGCAGGGACCGGATTTCCTATAAACCGGGCGCGGACTTCAGAGTTGCTCGGCTTCGATGCTGTTATTGAGAACTCGATGGATGCTGTGAGCGCGCGTGATTTCCTGATCGAGTCTGTTTCCGCGTCTGCGCTTCTTATGACCAATCTGAGCCGCATCGCATCGGAACTGATCCTCTGGTCCACATCCGAGTTCGATTTTGTCACGATCGATGACCGGTATGCTTCCACTTCCTCGATCATGCCGCAGAAGAAGAATCCCGACGTTGCCGAACTGGTGCGCGGGAAGACAGGTAGCGTGATCGCTGCTGCTGTTGGCATCCTCACAATCACAAAAGCCCTTCCACAAAGTTACAACCGTGATCTGCAGGAGGCGACCCCGCATCTCTGGAGCGCGGTCTCCGATACGCTTTCAAGCATCCGCATGACTGCCGGGATGATCGATACGATGGAGGTACACAGGGAAAATCTTCTGCGGCAGGCAACAACGGGATTTGCCATGGCAACCGAACTTGCGGATACGCTTGTCAGGTCGTGCGGGATCTCGTTTCGGACGGCTCACCAGGTCGTCGGGACGCTTGCACGGACGGGCAGCCAGCCATCGCTCGCTGCGATCGATGAGATAGGGCTATCCTTGGCTGGCAAGCGCATGAGCGATCTCGGTCTCGACGAAGATGCGATCTCGGATGCGCTCGATCCGGTGGCAAGCATCCGCACCCGCGGAAGTGGCGGTCCTGCTCCTGATGATGTGATGCGGGTGACTCTGGTCTTTGAGGAAAAGTTGCAGGAGGATACGGCTCTGCTCGATTCACGCCGTGAGCGGGTGGAAGAAGCGATGAGGATGCTTCGGCATACACTTCAAAAAGTATGAAAACCCCTACCCGGTCTTTCTGAAAAATGTACGTAGAACCCTCAATCAGTGTTCACCAGTGTTAATCTGTGTCTAAAAGCCATATAATCCACAGATTAACATGGGAGCGCCGATTTTGTCCGAAACGCCATAAGGCATGATAGCCCTGTGATGCAAAAGGTACTTATGGACATATAGCATGTGTGGAATGCAATAGCGGAGTTGTTAGTATGACAAGATATTCCCACCTGCTCAAAACACGCAATCGTTTTGCGAACGGTGATCTTTGGCGCGGGCGTGCTTGCGTGCGCGGGTACGGTGGCGGGCGAGGGGCTGGGAGCGTTTTGCATGATAGCTCAGGGAATGGGAATAAGGGGTGAGTCACGGCACAAGCTGGGGCGCAGGTAGGTTGTAGGGAAGCCATTTATGATAATATGGAGAATCGATTAGGAGGGTAACAATGAGGCGAATCGAATTTCATAATAGGGAACAAG
>JAYEGI010000221.1:0-9616 GCA_034659035.1 Methanobacteriota archaeon | reverse complement strand
ATACTTCCCAAGACTACTTTAACTTACGGAACCGCTGCCCGATACTGAAAGGGTTATGAGATGCGCAAGCGTGTATGAGGTTAAAGTCTCACGTACCGTTCTGAGATGAGGAGGGGCGGGTAACCGCCCCCTTCTTAATCGGCGGTTAAATTATAGGTTTGGTTACAGTACCCCCCTGTCCCGGATATTCTCTGCATAGTGAAGTCCCCTGATAGTGGTTTTAGGACCTGAGTAGTTACGAAAAGTTTAAATATCACCGGATTTTTAGGTAGTGCCATGATGGCGGTCGGTGTTACGTGGAAGATTGGATAGTTTGGTTCTTTGGAACGAATGAACAGGTGGATCTATAGAATATGATGAGCGATCGGATAGTAGATACCACAGCAGGGGTTATTGTTGCGGTGTTGGGGGGGATATTCGATAAAGAGCTGGAGATTTCAGAAGAGAATCAAGACGATTTGCAGAATGCAAGGGTTATTGACCCGGTGTCGCACCATTTTTGCGATATATTGCAACCGCCCCCCTCCCAAGAAGGTCCCTGATCGGGATGTAAGCCGCACCCCCACATTGTAGTTACCTGCGCATCGCATCCGGGATGCACTCGATGACGTCGGTTGCAAGCAGCCCGCATCCGTATTTCACAAACGCAAGATCGCCGGCAGCCCCCACAATAAGCGCACCTGCCGAAGCAGCAGAAAGCGCACCGGCCTTCGCAAAGATCGCACCGGTAACGCCTGCAAGCACGTCACCTGTTCCGCCGACAGTCATCCCGGGATTTCCGGTTCGGTTGATTCTTACCGTCCTTCCATCTGACATGATATCGATATTTCCTTTAAGCAGCGTAACAACATGGTTTCTCGTAGAAAAATCCATAACCAGTTCGCATCGCTCATCAAGATCCGCTGACACAACCCCTCCAAGCATCCGAAACTCGCCGGCATGTGGCGTTATGATCGGTAGCGCCCCCCCATGCACCGGCATCGGCATCCGGAGCGCATGGAGTGCATCTGCATCGATCACGAACCGTGCATCGGGATTTGACATGATGACCTCAGAGACTGCCTCCGCGGTCTCGCTCTCGCGACCAAGCCCCATCCCAATAACGGTCACGTCGTGCTTCCGGATCAAAGCGTTGACCGCATCGATATCGTCGCTGGCAAGATACTTGCCAGATAACGAATGAACGATCAGGTCAGGCGAGAAGCCTGCAATCGTCCGTGCAACACTTCGAGGTGCTGCTACCGTCACCCAGTCCGCACCTGCCCGTGCTGCTGCAAGCGCAGAAAGCGCGGGCGCACCTGTGAACGCGCCTCCCCCGATCACGAGCACCCTGCCGTTGTCGCCTTTGTGCGATCCCGCATTCCTTGCTGGCGGCAAGTCTCCGGCCCCAACAATCAGGGTAGCCCGCGTAGGGATGCCGATGTTGACAACCTCGATCTCGCCAGCAATCTCCGGATGGCTAAAAAGCCCTTCTTTCAGCCGGTGGTTCGTGATTGTCAGGTCTGCACGGACTGCCTTCCCGAAATTATCAGGATTGAATCCGGACGGAACATCCATTGAGAGAACAAACGCGGAAGATTTATTTATAAGGTTGATTGCGCTTGCCACTGGCTCACGAACGCTCCCGCGCACGCCTGTGCCGAGCATGGCATCGATTATGATGTCAGCGTCCAGTTCCAGTTCTGAGAGCTCGGATGAATCCCTGATCTCCCTGAGATCGGCACTGAGATTCCTTAGTATCGCCCAGTTCCGGCGGGATTCCTCGGTTGCAATGTCACGGGCGCGTCCGAGCAGCAGAATCTCAGGATTATAATCCAGAAGATGCCGTGCCGCGACAAACCCATCACCGCCGTTGTTGCCGGTGCCTGCAAGGACCACGATCCCGGCCACTTTGTCCTCAGGAAACCGTGCGCGAATCGCGCATGCAACAGATGCGCCAGCGTTCTCCATTAACTGGAGTGGAAGTAGACCGATGCCACCGCAGTTGGCATCGACCCTGCGCATCTCTGACGGTGAGATCTCGGCGTTCATCTCACGCCGTCTCTCTTCACAGTGATCGGCAACATACCCACTTCCAGTTCCCGCATCGCTATCTCGATCGGGTCTCCGGTGTCGGGTCTGATCAGTACTGGTGCTCCAAGCGAGATCTGTAGTGCTCGTGCGCCGATGATGCGGGCGCGTTCATATCGAGTGTATTGTTTCAATGTGGTTACATCCTCCTGTTCTTATATGGGGCTTATTTGGGATAAGTACCTTCGCATTTTGTCATATAGTCCCATCCGCTGATTGTAGGATCGTGAGAGTGTCTACGGCCATGGCCCGTCCGTCGCGGCTCACGTCCGCGGCAGCGAATGTTGTGGAAATCGCGGGAGGCGCGTACCAGCACGAGTGTGTGCAACAAGCCCGAAGACATCCCCCCCTATGCATTTTTCACTACATCTCGTATCGCAAGCAGGTCCAGCCTCGATTGCGGTTTGATCGTCATTCTAACAGGGTCAAGGAAGAGTAGGTTTTGTTTCACCAAAAAACTTAATAAATCGATGTCTACGTCATCCGAGTATTTCACCTCTTCAACAGAAGCAAAGATCGATAGCATGTCAATAATATCTCTTTTTCTCTCTTTATTTCGCGCCAACAAGAATATAAGTCTGCTTATCTCTTCTTCAAGCATCATTTCTGACTTTTCAATCATGTCCCCACTCACAAGTTTTGTATTTACTAATTTGACAAGATACACGGGTTTGCCTCCGCAGCAGTTCCATGCCCTCTCTTTCTCCATGTCGTTGAACCCATATTCACTCAAAAACGCCGATGTCGTCTCGAAATCAAAATCATCCACTTGGAGATACCCGCATCCCCCAGAGAGCATCGCCTCGCTATGCACCTGTTCAAGGAATAGCGAATCAGATGTTACTACAAAGACCTGTGCTAAGTGCAGCTCCTTTGTGAGTCGCACAAAGAAATTGAACAATTTGTAAATCAAAAACCCATCGATCTTCATATCGCCGATCACTTGCAATTCGTCGATGATCAGCACCGGCACGCGTTTTTTTGACATCTCAGCAAAGAAACGCTCGATGTACTTGAACATATCCTTACTTTTATCCTTTTTCTCAAATATCTGTTGAAATAGGTTCAGTGGTATCGGGATTCCGCTGACGATCTTCAGATCCTTAAGTATCGATGTTGCATACTCGCTGACGTTATCGATCATATCACCTTCATCAATCTCGAATAACACATTTAGGAAGTCTTCATAACCTGTGATGAACCGCCCACGCAGGTTAATATAGAATGGCGCATACTCTACTGGCAGTTGTCCTATCAGGTGGTTTATCAGTGCAGTCTTTCCGGAGTTTATCGGTCCGTAGACAAAAGTGATCTGAGATGGTTCTGCGTCCAGAATATCCATGAACTCCTTTATCTCCTTTTCCCTATCGTGGAATTCAATTCTTTTCATACTCTTTCTTCGCCCCTTCTTAGTCATAAGTTCTATCTTCTCATCCACAGCCTTATAGGACCATCAGAGCGTCGAGCGATGTGGTACAGCCATTGCCACAGACATCAGCGGCAGCGAATGTCGCGGCATCGCACGGATGACTGCCGGCTGCGATTATAAACGATCGCGACGCCATCATGGCAGCATCTAAAAAGCATCAACCAACCGTTCCCAACCTGAAATAAATCCTTCTATTATTCTTCCCTTTATTCTCAGCCTTCACAACCTCAATCCTCCCGATCTCACCAGTGTTCCGCACATGCGTGCCACCACATGCCTGCGCATCGAACCCCACGATATCGATGATGCGTATCTCTTCCATCTCAGGCAGATCCATCTTCAATTTCACAATCGACGGTATCTTAAGCGCCTCTTTTGCAGGAAGAATCTTTATCTCCACCGGAATCTCCTGATCTATGATCTCGTTGGTCTTCTCTTCAAACGACTTGATCTGCGACCTGTCAAAGTCCTTCAGACTGAAGTCCACCCGGGTCCTTGCCTCCCCGATCTGGTTCCCTGTGATGAGCGCACCAGTCTCCTTGTTGATCATGGCAGAGAGGACGTGACATGCGGTGTGCGACCGCATAAAGAGATACCTCCGGCCCCAGTCGATCCGTCCGGAAACCTGATCGCCCACCATGAGCCCCTGATCTGCGACCTCATGGCTGATCGAATCATCCATCTTTCGTACATGGACCACCGGATATTCATCCCCATCCCTGACTAGGACGCCGAGATCGTTCGGCTGTCCGCCAGCATTGGGATAAAATGCAGTCTTATCGAGGATCACGAATCGATCATCAGCGACCTCCTCAACAGTTGCTTCAAATTCCGTCAAATAACAATCACTCAAGTACAATGCATCCATTCCACATCACTCCGCCGGGGTGACTTGCTCTCCGACCATCGCATCCATCAATTTAAGAAACTCATCCTTCGTGCCATCAGGTATGGTCGCGCCTGCTGCGATGTTGTGCCCGCCACCCATGCCACCGACCTTCGCTGCGCAGACTTCAAGCGCATCCGCAAGGTTAAGCCCTCTTCTTACAAGGTCCTGCGTGCCACGTGCAGAAACCTTGGCACCTTCGTCGCTGTCTGCGAATGCGAACATCGGCATATCCCGCTTTCTGCGGTTTGTCAGACTCATGCCTGCAACGATGCCGACGATCGTGTCCTTGATCGAACTGCCCGCATCAAAGTACTGGATGTGGTCAAGTTCGGTTATGCCCTGTTCCTGAACGAAGTTAAGCCCGTTCACAAGATTCTTTCGATGCCCCGCAAGCAGATCTTTCGCTCTTGCAAGTTCCTTGTCACGATCGCCGAGGCAGACAGCAAGACCAATATCCGCGAAGCCGTATCTGCCAGTGGCGTTTAACAGGGTGGAGTATTCGGACGCATCCCGCATCTCAGTCCCTTCCCGCTCCCGGGTAAGAGTATAGCCCTCTGTGACCAGCCGCTGGATGTGGTACGACGACATCCGCTTCGATATGCAGTACTTGACCAACGAGGAGACAACCTTCTGCTGTTCGCCTTCGTCGAGGTCGATCCACCGCTTCCACCGCTCACCTGATGAGTTTATTCCGATCTTTTTCAAAAACGCAATACTTGCACCCTCATTTCCGGTGAGGCCGGGTATATACGGATCGGAGGAGTACTGGAGCAGTTTGAACATCTGGCGGGTCTGCTTCCCAAAAAGCGAAAGATCTCTCTTGTACTCGATGACACTATGATCCACACCCTTCCTAAGGATCTCTCTGTTGCATCCTACCAGTTTCCCGAATTTTCTTGCCTGCAAGTCCCCAACAGCGCCAACGACCGCAAGATCCGCGAGATCGCGATTCTCTCCAAGAGACTGAGCGATTATGTATGCACAGCCAGCGCCGCTAAGCTCGGTCGAGCCGTCGATGCCGAAGATATGCGGATTTAGATGATGGAGGTGCTGGTGATCGACCTGACGGTGGTCGATCTGATGATGGTCAGCAACGACTATCTCGATATCAAGCGGCATCTCAGATAGCATTCCGCTTCCGAGATCCGTAAAGATCGTCGGGACGTTCGCATCAGCAACCTCTGCGAGAACCTTCCGGTCAAGTTGCTTCACGCACCTGACATCATGCTCGATGCCGCACCGGTCGAGTGCGCGGGATGTGATCGCGGCAGCAGTCAAGCCATCGGCATCGAGATGGGATATTACTTGCATCCGATCGTGCCTTTTGATTGCGGCAGCGCACACATCAGCCCGCGCTTTCATCGAGTGATAGTCGCTCATGTTGCTTGTGTTGCCATCTCTTACTCCAGCATATCCCGAATCACCCGTCCGTAAGCAGGTCTTGCGATCAGAACGCCGATTAAAACGCCGACTATAGTGGTGATCGCGAACCCTTTCAGCGCGCCGAACCCCATCCAGATAAGCGGCGACATCGCGAAGATCGTTGTCGCTGCAGCAGCGAAGATGATCGCAAACGCCTTTGATATGCGAGATAGATACACCTTCAGGGATGGTATCTTTCCCTCATAAAGCACTTCATCAGTGATGATCACCAGATGGTCGATTCCAGTTCCGATAACAGCGATAATTCCGGCAATAGCTGGCAGATTAAGTTGCCATCCGATAAGAGTGGCTAACCCGAGGATCATGAAGACCTCGCTTACAGAGGTTGCAATCATTGGGATTAAGATATTCTTCTGCCGGTATCTTAAGAATATGACGAGAGCGACGGTTAGCAGCGCAAACATGCCCGCGATCAGTGACTGCTCCTTGAACTGGGCACCAAGTGATGCCGGGACCTGATCCGAACTGCTCACGGTCACCTGCACAGGAAGCGCTCCTGCACTGAGATGTACCTGAAGTTTCCTCGCCTCAGTCTCTCCTTCATCGCCAGAGCCGGTGTTCGCAATCAGATCTTGAGGGTGCCAATCGCCGTCCTCACCATACAGTTCATACAGTCCTTTGAGATTGCTTGCAAGCGTTGGGTTGAGTGGTGCCGAATAGACCTCCTCATCATCGAGCAGCATGATCAGTTCATGCGCATCCGGGTCGTCAGTGGCACCGTATTTGACCGCTGCGACTCCGAATTCTCTCGAGCCTTTGCTGTTCAGTTTGAAATCGACGCCCCACGACCCCTCCCGCATCTCTGGGATGCCCACTGCAGTGATGCAGTCACCCCACAGCATATGTTCTGAGGTGTTGTTCGTGGTCTGGATGCGGATCTCGAACTTTCCAGGCGTGGTAACGATATCCCGCGCTGTACTGAGATCGATTCCGGCGAGGTCAATCATAAGAACATTGGATCCAATAGGGGTGATCGGAATCTCCTTGAGACCCCAGATGTTTAATTTCTCGTTTAATACCTTCTTCGTCATCTCCAGGGTCTCTTTTGTCACCTCCTTTCTAAATTCGGGCTTGCCCTGTATGTCCTTCTTGATCGATCCGCCGACACCGGCGAGCAGATCTGATAATTCGCTATCGCTCACCTTTGACCGGATCTCATACGTATCTCCGCCGAGATATATCACCTCACAAGTCAACTGCTTTGAGAGGTACGTCCGGATCACATACTGCTTGTTTATGGCAATTGCGACCTCATTACCCCTTATGCGCCCGTTTCCATAACCAACAGCACTTATCTCATCCTCGCTAGGTGGTTCTGCTGTCCTGAATGTGATCTCATTATCCGAGTGGTCAACGATCTCGACCGCTCCAACCGCATCAGAAAACTCGTTCTCGATGATCTTCACATGATCGGCATCGATGCCTGCGATTACCCCATCCAGCTGAAGTGTCAGAGAGGTCCCGCCATCGAGATCGAGTCCGTATTGCAGATGGGATGTAAACCCTTCCTCAGAGTTGTAACTCGGATGAATCGCTATAAGCGCGATTAGCATGGCAAGAATAAATACGATTATCCTGAAGTCCTTGTGCAAGTTCATGCTCTCCGCCTCCTTGATCTCTGTAGATGCCATTTCAGTATGCCTGTATTAAGCATCCATGTATTCATCAGATCGGCGAATAGACCGGCCAGAAGTACGATCGAGATGTCGCTTATGATGCTGATCTGTGGCAACCCTGGTATGATGAGGTACGAGTACGTGGCGACAAGATACATGACTATGATTGCGGCAAGCGTTGTGCCGGTCATCGTAAGTCCTGTCGTCATCGCATTCGTAACCTTGTCATCGAGATTGCCCCGCCGTTTGAGAAGCCGTGTCGTTAGAAGGATGTCGCTGTCCACGGAATATCCTATCAGCATCAGGAGGGCTGCAACTGTTCCAAGCGAGAGTTCGATGCCTGCAACAGCTATGAATGCAGCCGCGATTGCGATATCCGAGAATGCAGAGAGTACGACTGCAACAGAAGGCACGAATGTCCGGAATATCAAAAGGACTATCACCGCCATCAGGAAGAACGATACCACGAGTGCCTTGAGTGCCTGAGTCTGCAAGGATGCCCCATATAGTGCGCCTGCCTGCTTGATCTCAGGAGCTGCGTACCCATAATCAGTATTAACCATCTCCGTCAGCGAATTTTGTTTATTCTCGCTCATCAGACCAAACTTGATCCACCTGCGTCCGCCTGAATCCCGCACATCGAGCACCGGATAATCCGCGAACGTCTGCCGCAGTATATCATGCGAATCATCAGTGGCAAGGGTGATGATCGTGCCACCCTCGAACTCAAATCCAAGACGTACCGGTGAGCCTGTAGTCACATACATCCCGCCAAGAACGATCAATGCGATTGCAAGTACGATCAGCGGTGGAATTGCCATTTGCACCGGTTTATGAGTCCTTATATATGAATCAAACCTTGATATAAGATTTGTTAACGCCTTTGGTGTCGGCGCCTCTCCCTTTCCCGGTCTTGAGTGCGTTATCTGTTTCATTGTTTTATTATTTCTCCTTCAAATATATTCGCGATCAGTTGCGCCACAGTGACTGTGCTTACGCTTCTATCGAGCGTATCAGTTGCTATGATCTCTTCCACGCCCGCGGCAAATATGCGCAGTACAGCATTTCGAACAAGCACCGGATGGATACATGCCGCAAACACCCTCCTTGCACCGTTCTCCTTTAACAGAAGGGTGGTCTCCACGATTGTACCCCCGGTTGAGATGATGTCGTCCAATATAACGACGTCCCTTCCCGAAACGTCCGGTTGCTTCGTCTTTATCGAGACCTCATCCCCGCTTATGCGCGTCTTCTCCATATAATCAAAGCCGACGCCGAGATTCTCAGCTGTGGACCGTACGAGATCGAGCGCGCCCTCGTCCGGCGCAATGATCATCGGATCGGTAAGTCTCATCGACGCGATGTACTCTCCGACCACTGGCGCGGCGTTGATGCTGGTTGCAGTCGCATCAAAATACGGGAGTACGTCCGGATTGTGGACGTTTACTGTAAATACACGGTCTGCTGTGATCGCGTGAGCAAGCGCCCTGGCACTCACAGACTCCCCGTTCTTGAACCGTTTGTCCTGCCTTGCATACCCGAAATACGGGATGACGACATCGATCCGATCAGATGTGTCGCAGGCATCGATAAGTTGCAGAAGCGAGATGTAATTGGAATCGGTCGGTGTTGACTGTATGATAACGACATGGTCGCAGGAATCGATGCCGGATACGCGGAGGTATTGCTCGCCATCAGGAAACGTTGAAAATTCGGTGTCTGTAAGATGGCACCCCAGCGTACGCGCAACTCTCCCTGCCAGTACTTGGGAGGAGGGTCCGGATACAATACTTATTGACGTTTTCATCCTATATTCATGGAATTGTTGATCTGTTGACATTAATACCTTTCGTTTGCGAGGTACTATCCTGCCTTGTGATGTTGGTGATTGTGTTGATCAGATGGATAGTGTTATAGCGAATCTACCACTCCGGTCACTGCCTGCAGGATTATGAGCGCGTCAGGGGGGAGGTGATGTGGTTGTTGCCAGTGACAATACCTTCGCCACCTGATTGGTAAAATTAACATAAATTTTATCATAACTAAATAAAATTTTTTATTTCTGAATGACTTTTATTACGATACATCGCGAGCAATAAATTTATATAGTTTGGCATATTAGTCCATTACAGCATGAAAGTATACTATATAATCAGCAAACATGGAAAA
>JAYEGI010000220.1:0-9663 GCA_034659035.1 Methanobacteriota archaeon | reverse complement strand
GTTGGGGAAATGTGGTAAGTATAGTGAGGATTCTTTGGTCATGGACTTATTTACATGTAGACGAGGAGAGTTGGGTGGGCGTGGTGGTCGGAAAGTTTGAATATCACTGGATTTTTAGACAGTGCCGACCAAAGGTAACTACTCAGGTACCCAAAACAACTATTCAGGAGACTTCACTATGCAGGAACTCTCCAGGACATGGAGCATACTGCAACCAACAGGGAATTTAACCGCAGAGTGCGCAGAAGGGCGCAGAGGGAAAATAAACGGTTAAGTGCTTCGCGTTTCTCTGCGCCCTCCGCGGTTATTTTTCTTGCCAGAAGATACAGGATCGCAATCGGGAGACCGATCAACATACCTGAGTAGTTACGATGCAAAGATCATCAACATGTCTGACGCATTCCCGCTCCTCGTTGCAACGGATCTTAGAAACTGGGGCACAGGTCTCAGATTCTTTGCAGATGTCTTTGCATACAATCTCTTAAGCGCGACTAAGTTTGTGAATGAACTCGTGGAGAAAGGGCTACGAGTTTGACCTGATCTGCTGTCACGACTGGCTCAGTTCGATATCAGGCTGCTCGATAAAGAGAGAACTCAACCTGCCCTTCGTCTTTCATATACACTCAACCGAATGGGGCAGGACGATTAATACCGGATCAACTGTGGTCAGGGACCTTGAGTGCTGCGGATATGAGCACTCTGACCGAGTGATCACAGTCAGCTATCCGATGGCAGAGGACCTTGCACGGCATGGCTGGGACTCAAGGAAGATCGATGTCTGCTGGAACGGAATCGACCCGGAACAATACAGTCCGGATAAGGTCTCAAAAGAGAAGATCTCTGAGATACGTACCCGGAACGGTATAAAAGACGATGAAGTCATGATCCTCTTCATCGGAAGACTGATAACCATCAAAGGTATCGTAAACCTCGTCAAGGCGATGCAACCCATCTCAGAGACCCAATCCCGAAGCGAAACTTGTCGTCCTCGGATCAGGCGGTCTGGATAGTACGGTTCTGAACCTGATAAAGAGTCTTGGAATCGAAAATAACGTGAGTGTGAGGTTTGAGCTCGTTCCGGAATCGGAAAGGATCGCCTATTATGCTGCATGCGACATCGCCGCACTACCCTCGCTCTATGAACCTTTCGGAATCGTCTCACCCGAGGCGATGGCGATGGAGAAGCCGATCGTTGTTGGTGCGAGTGGTGTGAGCGGGTTTCGTGATCAGGTCATAACATCCGGAACGTATCAGACCGGTGTCCACGTTAATGGAGATGACGCATGTGACATCGCATGGGGCATCAGCAGCCTCCTCGAGGATATGGGCAAGGCTGCTCTGATGGGGAAGAGGGCAAGAAAACTGGTGGAGCGACAGTTTACATGGGACAAGGTTGCGGACTCGACGATCGATGTGTATAAGGATGTGGTGGCGAACGGCAGAAAGTATTAAAGTCACTTGAGTCACAGTCCTTTATCTCGATGAACGAAGAAAAAACCAGGTATTATCTCGATGACAAAAATCGTTTTGTTATCGAAAACTACAACTGGGCTGAACCATTTTCCAGTTTTTTCCCGGGCATAGGAGGGAAATGGGGGGTTCCATTATGGAGTTATTATGTCAACAGAGTGCAGGCTATATCCAGCATGGGGGTGAGAGACAAGGATAACGCAATAATGGAATTCTTCTCCTTTAATAAAGCCTGTCAGATGGTTGGCAATCAGGGATTCAGGACCTTTTTAAAGACCACCGATGGTTGCTTATACGAACCTTTCAGACAGTCTGAAGACGAAAAAATATCTCAGAGAATGATAATTTCTGCAGAAGAATTAGAGTTGAGTGAAATTAATAGCGATTTAGGCATACAAATAACGATAGATTATTTTCCACTCGTGAATCTGCCGGTTGCAGGGCTTGTAAGAAGAGTGAGTATCAGGAATCAGAGGAAGAAACGGTTGAAGATGGAGTTGATCGACGGTCTGCCGCTCATATTGCCGTTTGGCATGAATCAAGACTGCATAAAGTTTATCGCGAGACATATCGAAGCGATGATGCAGGTGGTCACCGTCGATGGGGCGCCGCTGTTCAGATTGAAACAGGTTCCCCTCGATACTCCAGAGGTACAGAAGGTTATGGGCTGCAATTTCTATTTTACGTTCTTATCCGACCAACGTAACGTTCTCAAGGATAGCTATGCAGTAGATCCCGAATCAATCTTCGGTGTGTCCGGAGGTTTTGAGTATCCATGGATATTTGAGAAGAATGATATAGAAAAAATATTATCCTATGACCAGATGTATGAGAATAAGACTCCATGCGCCTTCACGCTGCTCTCTTTAGACATACCCGGAGATGATGAGCTAGTATTCTATTCTATTGTGGGCAATACATCCTCTGAAGAGAGACTGAAGGATTTTAAAGGTCATATTGTGGAGAATGGCGTTATAGAGGATAAAAGAGAAGAGAACAGGAGAATTATCAGAGAGATCGAGGCTAACATAGCAACGGTCAGCAGCAATAAGACTTTTGACAGTTACTGTGCTCAGACATTTCTGGACAATGTTCTGAGGGGTGGGCTGCCTGTTGTATTTAAAACCCGTGGAAGTAAAAGCATATTCTACCTATATTCAAGAAAGCATGGCGATCTTGAGCGGGATTATAACCATTTTGTGCTGGAACAGACGTATCTATCGCAGGGCAACTCGCATTTCAGAGATGTCAATCAGAATCGCAGGAATGATGTCTGGTTCAATCCACTGGTGGGGGACAGTAATATCATCACGTTCTTCAACCTGATTCAGACCGACGGGTTCAACCCTCTGGTCGTCAACGGACTTACATACACGGCTGAGGATGTACCTGCATTAAAAGAATGGCTCGGCAAGATTGTAAAAGACCCGGAACCATTCAGCGATCTGTTAGAGATGGTTAAGAAGCCATTTACGCCAGGCGAGTTCATAATGAAGATCGAAGAGACCGTACCCGGAATATCAAACTATGATGAGATCGTCGCTACAATGCTTTCGTTCTGTAAGGCGAATGATGTGGGAGAACTGCACGAGGGTTACTGGATAGATCACTGGACCTACAACATGGATTTGATCGATAATTTTCTGATGATCTTCCCGGACCGGCTGAGAGAGGTTCTGGTGGATAAATATGTTTATACGTTCTATGACAACCCGGACATTGTTATGCCAAGGAGCAAGAAATACGTGCTGGTGGATGGGGTGGTAAGGCAGTATGGTGCTGTGATACGTGACAGGGATAAAATAAATCTCATAGGATCGAGGAAAGAATACCCTCTCAGGGTGAGGACAGAGTATGGCGAGGGTAAAATATATTCAACAAATTTATTTGTTAAGATATTAGCTATTATTGTAAATAAGATATCATCGCTGGATCCGGAGGGGATCGGTATGGAGATGGAGGCTGATAAACCGGGCTGGTACGACCCACTAAATGGCATGCCCGGGCTCATGGCTTCATCTATATGCGAGACTCTGGAACTTATGAGAACCTGTTCATTTCTATCTGATGCCATCTCAACTACCGAAATGAACGACGATGAGACTATATCTCTCTTTGAGGATTTGTATATCTTCATCGTTGATCTGATGGAAGCAATAGGAGAACGATTGAATTCGGTGGATGAAAACAGGGCGTTTATATTCTGGGATGAAAGTCACAGGATAAAGGAAGATTATAGGGAGAAAACCAGACTTGGCGTAAGTGGAAAAGATGTGAAGGTGAAGATATTCACGGTAAAAGACTTTTTAAATAAATCCATGAGATTGCTGGATAGTATTTTTAGCGAGATACCTCGAGACAAATTATTTCACAAAAATGGGGTATGCTATACCTATTTTTTAAACGAAGTCAAAAGAAAAGAGATATCACCAACTGGTTCGGGTTCTTTACTTGTTACTCCGTTAGAGTTCAAACAAAAGCCGGTCTCGTTATTTCTGGAAGGTCCCGTCCATCTGTTAAAGGTGAAATGGGAATCAGCCAGTGAGATATACAGAAGCGTTAAAAATAGCGGAATATATGACAGAAAATTAAAAATGTACAAGACAAGCGAATCCATAGAGCGAGAGTCTTTTGAGATAGGGCGTGCAAGGGCGTATCCCCCAGGATGGATAGAAAATGAATCCGTCTACCTGCACATGGAATATAAGTTTTTGCTAGAGTTATTGAAAGCCGGGCTTTACGAGGAGTATTATAAGGAGATCAAGAATACGATGATGCCTTTCTTAAACTCTGAAACGTATGGGCGGAGCATACTTGAGAATAGCTCATTTATAGTGAGCAGTGCTTTTCCGGACAGTAAGCTTCACGGCAGGGGTTTTCAGCCGAGGCTGACAGGGGCATCAGCAGAACTTCTCAATATGTGGATCATCATGGTTGCAGGAGAGCAGCCATTCTTTGTCGATAGGGAGGGTTGCTTGAAATTGAGACTCGAACCAGTACTTCCGGGCTGGTTTTTCACAGAGAGAGAAGAGGTGTACATGGCTTATGATGGTGAGGGCAGGGCAGTTCCGGTAACGGTGCCTGCGAATTGTTTTGCATTCAAGTTCCTCGGCGAAACGGTTGTTGTTTATCACAACGACGAGAGGAAAGATACCTTTGGAAAAGACAGGGCAGGGATTGCTTCCTATATTCTGAAATATGGCGATGGAGTGACCTGTGAATCACAAGGCGAGATGCTCGACACTCCGCTTGCGAATGATGTGCGAGAGGGTCGCGTGGAACGAATAGATATATTCTTACATTGATATTCGGTCACTTAATGAACTCTTGCCAAGAATATAGGCTATTTCAGGACTACAGAAAGTGATACGGCGATCACACAGGAACAAATAGAAAAAAAACATCGAGAATGTGAGTACATGCTCGGGTAAGTTATGGGTTTTGGAATTTGACCACAAGATCACACCGATTTTCACGAGATTTCTGTGCCAATCTTGTGTAATCGTGTGTTTCCTGCTATATGGTATTAAACATGTTCGAGCCGGGTTTGGAAGAGGCAGAAAAAGCCTTTGAAATCGCGAATAAAATAAGAGAATTCGTTTTAAATAAGATATGAATGTACCACACCATGTCAGAGGTAAGAAAACATTATTTCCTTGAGAAATATTGCATCATCGCAGGAGAACGAGCAAAGAGACCGACGGATTTTGTCAAAGAGAGTGAAACGGAACCAAAACCCAAAACATGCTCGTTCTGTCCGGGAAACGAAAACCTGACGCCCGCCGCAACGGCTGTGTACAGATACGAGGGTAAAAAGCTGATCATCCAAAAAGATGAAGACAATAAACGGGTGAAGGACTGGGAAGTCAGATGTTTCCCAAACCTGTATCCGGCACTTCCCGGGCACGAGATCATCGCAGATACCCCTGATCATGGAAAGCACCCATCAGACTTCGCAGATGATGAGATCACACTTCTCATGCAGGTCTATTCTGACCGAACAACTCAGCATCTGGAAAATAACGACACAGAGTACGTCTCTCTCTTCAGGAACTATGGCAGGGATGCTGGTGCATCTCTGTCGCATCCGCACACCCAGTTGATGCCGATGCCGTTTGTCCCGCCTATGATTATGCAGGAACTGACTGCAATCGAAGAGGCGGACCGATGCCCGTACTGCGATATTGTGAAGCAAGAATCCGGCCGAGAGCGGGTGATAATCGAGAACGATTACTGGATCGTGTTTGCGCCGTACTGTTCACGGTTGCCGTTTGAGATGTGGATGCTTCCGAAGAAGCACGTAAGCAGCATAACATCGCCCGATTGCCTGACGTCACTCGGTACGACGCTTAGGGATACGCTCTTGAAATTAAAGACCCTTCTTAACAATCCAGCGTATAACTACATGTTCTTCCAGATAGACAACAGCAGCTATCACCTGAACATCAGAATCGAGCCGAAGCTCTCGATTGCGGCGGGATTTGAGAAGAATACCGATGTCTACATCAACACGATACCACCAGAGGATGCGGCGAGATCACTTAGCGAGATCGATGCGCCGATCAAAATCTGAAAGAATAGAGTAGTAGATCACAAAAGCATCGATTGGACTGTTGTACGGGCTAAAGTAACTATGCACCTCTCCCGGACCCCCTCCTGCTGTGAAGAGGTAGTATAGATGATCACTGATCCCGAGACGTCGCCATGTCTCGAGTAACTCCGGGTCATCGGTCCCCTTCACCTTCTTCTCAAGACGCTTCAGCTTCTCATAACATGCGATCTGCATCTCGTTTCCGAGCCAGCAACTGGTGTCGCGTTCAAGATCCGCCCATGAGATCGTGTCAAAGACCCCGACATCGATCTCGCCAATAAGATCGCACGTCTCCACAATCTTAGATGGTGTCAGAAACGAGAGATGGTCATAGTTGAGAACCTCGTCCGGAAGGTATCTTAGAAACTCAAATATCCCGGTGTCTGCCCAGTGGTGCTCACCGAGCGTCTCATAATCCATGAAAATATTGATGCAGTCGCCCTGGGTTTTAGAGAGCCACGCAGCATACTTATCAGCGGTCAGCGGATACTCCTCCCACCATCTCGACGAGAAGCGGAATCCGATGTCGTCGGTCAACTGGTAATTCCTGAGAAGAACTGGCATGTTGTTCCACTCGTAGACGTAGTTCGGCGATCTCCAGCCGAGTATCTTTGAGACGCCCTCTGTAAATATCCCTTTGAATCCAAGCGACTTAGCAAGTCCTGCGATCTCACTGTTGTACAGGAATTCGCTGTTCTCGAAGAATGTTGGCGTGTAGCCGATCAAATCCCGGATTGTCCCGGAGTGCATCTTTACCTGTGCTATAAAATCATCCTTATCCTCATAAAGCGATGATAGGGAGTGGTAGTATGTCTGGCACAAAAATTCAACGTTCTTCGTCTCTGCGAGATTTTTGAAGAGTTCCAGGAGGTCGGGATCATACATCTCGCACTGCTCAAGAAATACCCCGGATATGCTGAATGTGACCTTAAATTCGTTTTTGTGTTCATCCAGCTTATCCAGGATAGTTTCGGTTGCCGGGTGGTAACATTTCTCTGAAATTTTATTGAAGGTGCTGCGATTCAGCTTTTCATTAAAATAGTCCCCTCCCTGATATGGGAATTCCCGATTCAACCGGTAAGGCTGGTGGACTTCAAACGAAAGAGATATATAGGTCATCATTACATACTCGTGTCAGGGTGACATAAAGATGACTATGAGAAAGTTCGGCGTCGGTCTGGAGCCAGTCGAAGACTCCAATCCCGCGAGACCATGCACACCATACTGAAACGCCCATCGGCGTCGTGGTCCCATTCGGTCTACTCGGTCCCGTTCGCAGGTAAGATCGTTCCGAACCGGGATTATCTCTACGAGGGGTTGAGCTATGTGCTGGACGGGCGGAACCATCATATGGCTACCCAGTACTCATCCAGCAGATAGACCGCTGTAAGCGCGATAAAGGCGATCAACGCAGATGCGAAGAAATGACCGATCTTATCATAAAAAGGAATCATCCAGTATATCTTCAGAACCCCTCCACCAACATGAAAGAATATCACAAGCGTGATCGCCAGATCAAGTAACAGAGGGATTCTGATATCAAATCTTTTTTCGATGACATTCGGTGCCATCGAGAGGATAAATCCTGAAAACGAGGCAAACATCCATTAGCCAGTCGTGAACATGGATGCTGTAGACTCCCATAACAATCATGGCGCATTTCATCAGGTATGATGCGATAAGCGGTATCTGTATTTTCATTCTTGGGGGATATGATCCGTGAATGTAAATATGTTTGGTAAAACAGTTGTTATTATAAAAACAACATAATAGTCTGATCGATAGAAAGTTATTTACTAGCTGGGTAGAACCGATTGAAGGTAAGTGAGGGCGATATCATGCAAACAAAATCGCTGTGTCCTGAGTGCAAAAAAGTGATCGATGCAACCGTATACGAAGAGAGCGGGCAGATGCTTTTGAAGAAGATCTGCCCGGAACACGGCACGTTTAAGGATGTGTACTGGTCTGATGCCGCGCTCTACAAGAAATTTGCACAATTCCAGCACGATGGAACTGGGGTCGATAATCCCATGACCGGGAGTGATAAGGGCTGCCCTTACGACTGCGGACTCTGCCCTGAACATAAGACCACCACAGTCCTCTCATTAATCGATGTCACGAATCGGTGCAACCAGAAGTGTCCGGTCTGTTTTGCAAATGCAGCAGCCACCGGCTGTGTGTACGAGCCAAGTACAGAGCAGATCAGGGAGATGATGCGACTCTTAACGAGAGAGAAGCCGGTACGCAACTGGGCGATACAGTTTTCAGGTGGCGAGCCAACGGTCAGAGACAATCTACCGGAATTGATCAGGATGGCGCGCGATTTTGATTTTATACAGATTCAGATCGCAACAAACGGCATCCACCTTGCAAAGAGCGTCGAGTACTGCAGGGAACTCGTAGAGGCGGGCCTGCATACTGTGTATCTCCAGTTCGATGGCACGACTCCTGAACCATACCACCATATCCGCGGATTCAATGCACTCCCCACAAAACTGCGCGCGATCGAGAACTGCCGGAAAGGAGGACTCAAGAGTATAACCCTTGTGCCGACATTGATCAGAGAGGTAAACGACGATCAGATCGGTGAGATTATACGGTTTGCATCACATAATCTCGATGTGGTCAAGGGCGTTAACATGCAGCCGGTCTCATTCGCAGGGAGAATCAATCAGGAGGATCGTGAAAAGTGGAGATTTACGATTCCGGACGCATTCAGATGCATCGAAGAGCAGACCGATTACGAGATCACACAAGATGATTTCTATCCGGTTCCATCCGTGGTTCCAATATCGGACTTTGGAGAAGTCAAGAAGGGGGCGCCGCAGGTGAAGTTCACGATGCATCCGCACTGTGGTGCCGGAACATACGTCTATATAGAAGATGGTAAGTACACCCCGATCACGCGCTTCATCGATGTCGAGGGCTTGTTCGAATATCTGAGCGAGGTTGACCGTACGCACGATCATAAGACGATTAACAGATTACATGTAACTGCAGCTATCATAGCGCATCTCACGCAGTTTATAGACACAGAAAAGGCACCAAAGAGTGTGGATGTGAAGAAACTGCTCATCCATGCACTCATCAAAGGCACAGAAGATGTCATAAAAGAGTTCCATCGGAAAACTCTCTTTCTTGGCATCATGCACTTTCAGGATCTCTATAACATCGATCTTAAGCGAGTAGAGCGCTGCGGCATCCATTATGCAACTCCGGACGGACGTGTGATTCCGTTCTGCAGTTATAACTCGTTGCACAGGGAAGAAGTTGAGCGAAAGTTTTCGGTTCCGCTTGAGGAGTGGGAGCGGGTGCATGTTGGTCAGTGATCTGCTGATCTTACGCAATGCTGTTTTGAGGTAACTACTCAGGTACCAAAAACCACTATTCAGGGGACTTCACTATGCAGGAACTCTCCAGGACCTGGAGCATACTGCAACCAACAGGGAATTTAACCGCAGAGTACGCAGAGAGGCGCAGAGAGGCGCAGAGGGAAAATAAACAGTTAAGTGCTTCTAGCGTTCCTCTGCGCCCTCCGCGGTTATTTTTCTTGCCAGAAAATACAGGATCGCAATCGGGAGACCAATCAACATACCTGAGTA